>CAMLJA010000070.1 GCA_946480065.1 uncultured Thermomonas sp.
TCCCGCGCTGCACCAGCGCCCGGAAGCCCTCGTTGATCATTTCGCTGCAGCCGTACAGCCCCCGCTGGAACGGGCCCAGGCCGCCGCTGGCGACCACCGCCGGGTGCGACTCCAGCGCCGGGTCCAGCGCGCGCAGCACCCGGCGGTAAGCCGCGTTGTCCACGTGCCGCAGCACCAGGGCGTGGCAGAGCGCGTCGGACAGCGCGCCGATGCCGATCTGCAGGGTGCCGCCGTCGCGCACCAGCGCGCTGGCGTACAGGCCGATGGCGTGCTCCACGTCGCCCACCGGCTCGCGCGGCAGCGCGAACAGCGGCGGAAGCGGCGCCGGCGGCGCCACCACGATGTCGAACCAGCCCGCGTCCACGGCGGCCACGCCGTCGAGCCACGGCAGCTGCGGGTCGATTTCCGCGACCAGCAGCGGACGCGGCAGGCCCCGGGCCACGATGGCGTCCACCGCATCGAAGGTCAGGTCGGTGTTGGAGGACAGCGACAGCCGGCTGCCGTCCGCGTTGGCCGCGACCTTCTGCACGATGCAGTTCACCCCGCGATCCGCCAGCGCGCGCGCGACGTGGGTGTAGTTGAGGCTGGCGTAGCGCCGCTGCGCCTGGGTCGACCCCAGCAGCGCCCCGGACTGCAGGTAGAACTCCTCGACCTCCACGTGCGCGGGCAGCGCGTCGCGCTTCTGCGCCGCCAAGTAGTCCAGCCGCGGGAAGCCGTCGCCGTACAGGCGCCGCACCAGCGGACCGAGGAAGCGCTTCTCCAGCGCGCTGCGCCCGCGCGGCGGATCCAGCGACAGCGCGGTGTACAGGTGCAGCGGCCGGGACGGGTCCCCCGCCATCCGCGCGTACAGCGCGTTGAGCAGGCGGTGCGGCTTGCCGATGCCGAGCGGCGCGCCGAGCTTCATCGGCCCGTCGATGCGGGCCAGCAGCGCGTCGACCGCGGCGTCCAGGTCGTCGGTGCGGTGCGGGGTGTCGGCGCGCTCCATGCGGCCAGCTTAGGCCAGCCGGCGCCGGCGCGCGCGTGAAGCGCCGGTCGTGGTGGACGACACCGGCGCCGTGGCGCGCGCGGAGGTGCTGGAAAACGCCAGCGGCGAGCCGGCCTTCGCTGACGCCGTGCTGTCCGCGGTGCGGGGCTGGACCTTCGTGCCGCTGCTGCGGGTCAGCGGCGAGCAGGTGGAACCGCTGCCGTTCTCGCAGGACTACCGCTTCACCTTCCGGCAGCTCGGGGGCCGCCCCGTGGTGGAAGGCGGACGGGCGCCCTGAGGCTCAGGCAAACAGCAGTTTCGCTGCTGCCACCAGCAGCACCAGCCCAAGCGCGCGCCGCAGCCCGCGCACCGGCAGCCAGGCCAGCCCCAGTTGGCTGCCCAGCAGCGCGCCGACCGCGACCACGGCCAGCCACAGCGGCAGCATCGCTGGCAGCGACTGCCCAGAGTGGAGCAGCCCGGCCAGGCCCGTGAGCGAGTTGATCCAGACGAAGGCGACCGAGGTGCCGCTGGCCTCGCGGGTGGGCATCCAGCGCGCGAACAGCAGCAGCGGGGTGAGGAAGATCGCGCCGCCGGTGCCGGTGAGGCCCGACAGCACCCCGATGCCTGCGCCGGTCGCAAGCCCGGGCAGCCACGGCACCCGGCGGCCGCTCGCCGCGGCGTCCTCCGCCTCGGCGCGCGCGGCGTGCCGGAAGACGCCGATCGCGGCCGCCAGCAGCACCAGCCCCAGCAACAGCGCGTAGCTGTGCTCCGGCAGCCGCACCCGCGCGGCCAGGAACGCGGCGGGCGCCGACGCCAGCACGAACGGCAGCACGTTGCGCCAGCGCACGTGGCCGGCGCGCCACCAGCGCAGCAGGCCGATGCCGCCCACCAGCAGGTTCAGCGCCAGCGCGGTCGGCCGCACTTGGTCCGGCGCGAAGCCGAGCAGCGCCATCGAGGCGATGTAGCCGCTGGCGCCGGCGTGGCCCACCGACGAATACAGCACGGCGACGGCGAACAGCAGCGCGGGCAGCAGCAGGTCGGGGGCGGTCATCGGCAGCCGTGGCGGGCGTGGGCGCCCAGCCTGACAGCCCGGCGACGGCCGGCGCAACCGCGCCGGGCTCAGTCGAGCGCGTCGGGCACGTCCTGCAGGGGGATGTCCAGGTAGCGGCGGCCGTTGGCGGCGGGCGGCGGCAGGCGGCCGCCGCGGATGTTCACCTGCAGCGAGGGGTACAGCAGCGCCGGCGCGGGCAGCTGGGCGTCGCGCGCTCGCCGGGCCGCGGCGAACGCTTCGAGCGGGGTATCGCCGCGCAGCATGCGGTTGTCGCGGCGGCTCTCGCCCGCGGTCACGCTGCTGCGCGGGCCGCGCCCGGGCGGCGGATAGTCGTGGCACAGGTGCAGCACGGTGGCCTCGTCCATCGCGTGGAAGCGACCGATCGACGCATACAGCGCCTCCACGCTGCCACCGGGGAAGTCGCAGCGGGCGGTGCCCACGTCGGGCGCGAACACGGTGTCGCCGACGAAGACATGGCCGTCGATCGCGTAGCCCAGGCTGTCGGCGGTGTGGCCGGGCGTGGCCAGCACGGTGAAGCGCAGGCGGCCGGCCTCGATGACGTCGCCCTCGGCGTAGGTGGCGTCGAACGCGCCAGCGAGCGCCGGATCGGCTGGATCGATGCCGAACACGCCGGCGAAATGCGCCTGCACGGCGCGGATGCCGGCACCGATGCCGACCGGCGCACCGGTGGCCGCGTGCAGCAGCCGCGCCGCGGTGAGGTGGTCGGCGTGGGCGTGGGTTTCCAGGATCCGGCGCAGCCGGAGCCCGTGGTCCACCAGGTAGGCCTGGACCTCGGCCAAGCTGTCGGTGGCGATGCGCCCGGAGGCGGCGTCGTAGTCCAGGACCGGGTCGATCACCACCGCGTCATCGCCGCGGTGGACCACGTGGGTCCAGGTCCCGCTGCCGGCGTGGAAGAAGGACTGCACGTGCAGGTCGTCGCGCATGGCGGTTCCTCAGGGGCAGGCGATGGAACCGCCGCAGTAGATCGCGTGCAGGGTGGCGATCACCTGCTGCGCCGGCCCCGCGGCCAGCGCATAGTGGATCGCCTGGCCCTCGCGCCGGGTGGTGACCAGCCCGTCCTCGCGCAGCACCGCCAGGTGCTGCGACAGCGCCGACTGGCTGAGGTCGACGCGCGCGTTGAGCTCGCCCACCGAGCGCTCGCCCTCGGCCAGCAGGCACAGCAGCATCAGCCGCTTCTCGTTGGCCAGCGCCTTCAGCAGGCGGGCGGCGTCGGCGGCGTGGGTGCGCATCGCCTCGGGGTCGAAGGCGGGCGCGGGGGGAAGGCGTCGGACCTGGGCCATGGCGTCACCGTACCACCAGGGGCAGGCCGGCCTCGGTCCACGCGGCCACCCCACCGGCGATCGAACGGACGTCGCCGAAGCCCATCCGCTGCAGCGCGTCCGCAGCCAGCGCGGCGCGCCCGCCGGTGCGGCAGACCAGTACCAGCGGCCGCGACTTGTGCGACAGCGCCGGGTCGCTGACCCGTGCCACCGCGGGATGGGCGTCGACCTGGAACTCCAGCACGCCGCGCGGGATGTTGATGGCGCCCGGGATGTGCCCGGTCTCGAACTCGGCCGGTTCGCGCACGTCCACCAGCACGGACTCGCCGCGGTCGGCGGCGAACCCGGCGGGCGCGACCTCGCGGATGCGGGTGCGGGCGTCGGCGACCAGGTCGGAGGCGGTGAGGGGCGTGGGCATCGCGGTTCCTTCGAAATATCAGTTGACACTAATATAAGACGATACTAATATTCAGTCAAGCCGCGACCGTCCCGTTGACCGGGATCAAGGCGGCCCGCGGCGCCGGCGCGATGCTGGCCCCCGCCGATCGGCGGACAACGGAGCATGGCCATGGCCAGGATCGTCGTAGTGGGTGCGGGGCTGGGCGGGATGAGCGCGGCGTACGAGCTGCGCGAGGCGCTCGGCAAGGAGCACGAGGTGGTGCTGGTGGGCAAGGGCGAGCGCTTTGGCTTCACGCCGTCCAACCCGTGGCTGGCGGTGGGCTGGCGAACGCCGGAGGAGATCACCCTGCCGGTGGCCGAGCACGTCGGCAGGCACGGCATCCGTTTCGATGGCAGCGGCGTGGACCGGATCGACGCCGCGGGTGACGCGGTGGTCACCGGCAGCGCCGAGCGCATCGGCTACGACTACCTGCTGGTCTGCACCGGGCCGAAGCTGGCCTTCGAGGAAGTGCCCGGCACCGGCCCGGACGGCGGCTTCACCCAGTCGGTCTGCACCACCCCGCACGCGGCGCACGCGTGGGAGGCCTACCAGGCATTCCTGCAGGATCCCGGGCCGGTCGTGATCGGCGCGGTGCAGGGCGCCAGCTGCTTCGGCCCGGCCTACGAGTTCGCGATGATCGTCGATGCCGACCTGCGCAAGCGCAAGCTGCGCGACAGGGTGCCGATGACCTTCGTGAGCAGCGAGCCCTACATCGGCCACATGGGCCTGGGCGGCGTGGGCGATTCCAAGGGCCTGATGGAATCGGAGCTGCGCCAGCGCCACATCAAGTGGGTGGTGAACAGCAAGGTAGCCGAGGTGCGCGACGGCGAGATGACCGTGGTGCCGCACGACGACAAGGGCCAGCCGCTGGAACCGCAGCAGCTGCCGTTCAAGTTCTCCATGCTGCTGCCTGCGTTCAAGGGCGTGGAGGCGGTGGCCGCGGTCGAAGGCCTGTGCAACCCGCGCGGCTTCGTGCTCGTGGACAGGCACCAGCGCAGCCCGAGGTACCCGAAGATCTTCGCGGCCGGCGTGTGCGTGGCGATCCCCCCGGTGGAGGCCACCCCGGTGCCGACCGGCGCGCCCAAGACCGGCTTCATGATCGAGTCGATGGTCACCACCATCGTGCGCAACATCCAGGCCGAACTGAAGGGCGAAACGCCCGACTTCGAGGGCACCTGGAACGCCGTGTGCCTGGCCGACATGGGCGACACCGGCGCGGCCTTCGTGGCGCTGCCGCAGATCCCGCCGCGCAACGTGACGTGGACGAAGATCGGCAAGTGGGTGCACCTGGCCAAGATCGGCTTCGAGAAGTACTTCCTCTACAAGATGCGCCACGGCACCAGCGAGCCGATCTACGAGAAATACATCCTCGGCCTGCTCGGCATCGAGCGGCTGAAGGACGCGAAGCGTTCCAACTGAATCCAGACCCCCCCAAGGAGAAACGACATGACCCTCGATCGAGCCGTACAGGCATTCGCCGGCGTGATGGTGCTGGTCAGCGTGCTGCTGACCCGGTTCGTCCACCCCAACTTCTTCTGGCTGACCGTGTTCATCGGCGCCAACCTGTTCCAGTCCGCGTTCACCGGCTTCTGCCCCGCCGCGATGGTGATGAAGAAGCTCGGCATCGGCCGCGCCAACGACGCGTCCTGCCCCCGCTGACAGCCATGAGACCTTCGACCATGCGCTCCCTGCGCCCGCTGCTGCTGCCCGCCGTGCTGGCGCTCGCCGCCTGCGGCGGCGAGCCGCCCGTCGCTACCCCCGCGCTGCCCCGCGATCTCGCCACGTTCAAGGTCGAGGCCGGGCAGGGCCTGCCCGGACGCGGATGGGACGGCGTGGTCGAGGCGGTCCGCCGTGCCGACCTGGCCGCGCAGACGGCTGGCCGCGTGCAGGCCGTGCTGGTGGACGTGAACCAGCCGGTGCGCGCCGGCGACGTGCTGCTGCGGATCACCGCGGTGGAGCAGGACGCCGGCGCCGCCGCGGCTCGCGCGCAGCTGCGCGCGGCGGAGGCTGCTGCCGCGGAGGCGCAGCAGAACTACCGCCGCTATGCCGCGCTGGCGGCAGGGCAATACGTGTCCAAGGCGCAGATCGACCAGGCCCGCGCCGCCCGCGATTCGGCCGCGGCCGCCCGCAACGCCGCCGCCGCGGTGGTCGCGCAGGCTGCCCAGCAGGCCGCCTACACGGTGGTGCGCGCGCCGTACGACGGCGTGGTGGCGCGCCGCGACGTCGAGCCGGGCGAAACCGTTGCGCCCGGCATGCCGCTGGTCAGCGTGTATGCGCCGGAGGCGCTGCGCATCGAAGTGGCGGTGCCGCAGAGCCGCGCCGAGGCGATCCGCCGCAATCCGGCGGCGACCATGGTGCTGGCCGACGGCGCCCGGGTGGTGCCCGCGGACGTGGTGGTGTTCCCGGCGGCCGATCCCGTCAGCCACAGCGTCAACGTGCGGGTGACCCTGCCCGCGCTGGATCCGGCGCCCGCCCCGGGCACCACCGCCAAGGTGGTGTTCGCCGCCGATGCCACCGGCCCGGGCGAGGCCGCCGGCGGCGTGCGCATCCCCGCGGCCAGCATCGCCCAGCGCGGCGAGCTGTCCGGCGCCTACGTGGTGCAGGACGGGCGCCTGCTGCTGCGCCAGCTCCGGCTCGGCGCGCGCAGCGGCGAGACGGTCGAGGTGATCTCGGGCCTGCGCGCCGGCGACGTGGTGGCGCGCGACCCGGTCGCCGCCGTCCAGGCACTGGCCGCGCAGCGCAAGGCGGCGGAGGCCGGTCGTGACTGAGGACGCGCGCATGGGGATCTCGGGCCGGCTGGCCGCGGCGTTCCAGCGCAACCCGCTGACCCCCATCCTGGCGATCATGGGGCTGCTGCTGGGCTTGCTGGCGGTGGCGATCACCCCGCGCGAGGAGGAGCCGCAGATCGACGTGACGATGGCCAACGTCATCGTCCCGTTCGATGGCGCCAGCAGTCGCGACGTCGAGCAGTGGGTGGCCACGCCGCTGGAGCAGAAGCTGTCGGAGATCGAGGGCGTCAAGCACGTGTATTCGATCAGCCGCCCGGGCATGGCGGTACTGACGGTCGAATTCGAGGTTGGCGTGCAGCGCCAGCCGGCGCTGGTGCGCCTGTACAACCAGGTGTTCTCGAACGCCGATTTCCTGCCGCAGCGCGCGGGCGTCGGCCAGCCGATCGTCAAGCCCAAGGGCATCGACGACGTGCCGGTGATGGCGCTGACCCTGTGGAGCGACGATCCGCAGGTCGACGCCAGCCGGCTGGCCGAGGTCGCGCACACGCTGGAGGCCGAGCTCAAGCGCATCCCCGGCACCCGCGACATCACCACCATCGGCGCGCCCGACCGCAGCGTGCTGGTCACGCTGGACGCGGCGAAACTGGCCGCCTACGGCATGGGTGCGAACGACCTGGCGCAGGCGCTGCAGGCGGCCAACGTGGTGCATCAGGCCGGCGAACGCGTGGACGCCGCGCAGGGCGCCGTGCCTGTCACCGCGGGCAGCTATCTGGCCAGCGCCGAGGACGTGGCAGGGCTGGTGGTCGGCAGCCATGGCGGCAAGCCGCTGCTGCTGTCCGACGTGGCCACCATCGAGGCGCGCGGCGATCTTGCCCGCCAGTACGTCTGGCACGGCGCACCGGCAGGCCGCGCCGGGCCGAAGGCCGGCAGCGCGCCGGCGGTCACGATGGCGATCGCCAAGAAGCCTGGCAGCAACGCCAGCGACATCACCACCGCGATTGCCAAGCGCGTCGAGCAGCTCAAGGGCGAGATGATCCCGCAGGGCGTGCAGGTCAGCGTGACCCGCGACTACGGCGCCAGCGCCAGCGACAAGGCGCAGAAGCTGATCCAGAAACTGGTGTTCGCCACCGCCAGCGTGGTGCTGCTGGTGCTGTTCGCGCTCGGCTGGCGCGAGGCCATCGTGGTCGGCGCGGCGGTGGTGCTGACGCTGGCGGTCACCCTGTTCGCCTCCAAGGTGATGGGCTTCACCCTCAACCGCGTGTCCCTGTTCGCGCTGATCTTCGCGATCGGCATCCTGGTCGACGACGCCATCGTGGTGGTCGAGAACATCCACCGGCACATGGCGCGCGGCGGCAAGAGCCTGGCCGAGGCCATCCCGCCGGCGGTGGACGAAGTGGGCGGGCCGACCATCCTGGCCACCTTCACCGTGATCGCCGCGCTGATGCCGATGGCGTTCGTGTCGGGCCTGATGGGCCCGTACATGCGGCCGATCCCGATCAACGCCTCTGTGGGCATGCTGCTGTCGCTGGCGATCGCGCTCATCGTGACGCCGTGGCTGTCGCTGAAGCTGCTGGCCCGCCACGGGCACGCGGCGGAAGGTGGTCACGCCCATGACGAGAAGCAGGCCAGCTGGCTGCACCGGCTGTTCGAGTGGGTGATGTCGCCGTTCCTGCGCGGCGACGGCGCGGCGCGCAGGCGCGGCCTGCTGTTCGCCGGGATGGTGGGGCTGGTGCTGCTGTCCGCCTCGCTGGCGGTGTTCAAGCTGGTGGTGCTGAAGATGCTGCCGCTGGACAACAAGTCCGAGGTACAGGTGGTGGTGGACCTGCCGGAGGGCAGCACGCTGGAGCAGACCAACGCGCTGCTGGCCGAGCTGGCGGCCAAGCTGGACACCGTGCCGGAGGTGCTGGACTACCAGGCCTACGCCGGCACCGCCGCGCCGATCAATTTCAACGGCCTGGTGCGGCAGTACTTCCTGCGCAGCGGCAGCAACGTGGGCGACCTGCAGGTCAACCTGGTGGACAAGCACGCGCGCGACCGCCAGAGCCACGAGATCGCGCTGGCGATCCGGCCGATGCTGGCCAAGGTCGGCGCGAAATACGGCGCCTCGGTGAAGGTGGTGG
>CAMLJA010000071.1 GCA_946480065.1 uncultured Thermomonas sp.
CCACGTAGGCCACGTGGCTGCGGGTATGCCCGGGGATGGCCAGGGTGGCGAAGCGCCAGGGGCCGATCGCCACCGCATCGCCGTCGCCGACCCGGCGGGTCGCGCCGGCGATCCGCGCATCGTCGGGCGCCACCACCGCCAGGCCGGGCCAGCGCCGCGCCAGCGCGGCGACGCCGCCCACGTGGTCGCCGTGATGGTGGGTGAGCAGCACCCCGTGCGGCGGCGGGCCATCGCCCAGGGCGGCCAGCACCGGCGCGGCCTCGCCCGGATCGACCACCAGCGCGCGGCCGCCGGCATCGCGCAGCAGCCAGACGTAGTTGTCCTCGAACGCCGCAACCGCCTCCAGCCGCATTTGTCCAGTCCGTGACGGGTCGCGGGCTTTCCCGCAGAATCGCGACCATGCCCGCCGCCGCTTCCCGACGTCAACCCGAGCCCGCCGCCGCCTGCGCCTGGTTCGCGGGGCCGGCCGGCCAGGTGCTGCTGGGCAGCGAGGCCGACGTGCTGCGGCGGGCCGCCCAGGAGCGGCCGGGCCAGCCCGCGCTGTGGCTGGCGCCGCTGCCCTGCGAGCCGGTCGCCGGCCTGGGCCTGCGGCTGCACGCCTGCGAGCGCGGCTTCGGCGGCGACCTGCAGGCCGGGCTGCCGCTGCCGCTGGCCAGCGAGTCCTGCGGGGTGGTGGTGGTGCAGCACCTGGCCGACTTGGGCCGCGAACCCGACGCGCTGCTGGCCGAGTGCGCGCGCGTGCTGGTGCCGGGCGGGCGGCTGTGGCTGCTGGCGCTGAACCCGCTCTCGCCGTACCGGCTGCGCTGGCGCGGGCAGGGCCCGCGCGCGGCCGAGCCGTTCGTCTGGCGCCGGCGCCTGCGCAAGGCCGGGCTGGCGCCGGAGCCGGTGTCGCTGGGGCTGGGTTCGAGCTGGGCCGTGGCGCTGGACCCGGGCGTGCAGGACGGGGCCGGCCTGCGGGCGGCGTTCCTGCTGCGCGCCGAGAAGCGCCGGCTGCCGCTGACGCCGCAGCGCGCCGCGGCCCGCCTGGGCTGGCAGCCGGGGGCGGCCGCGTGAGCGAGGCGCGCAAGGCGGTGCAGGTGCATACCGACGGCGCGTGCCTGGGCAACCCGGGCCCCGGCGGCTGGGCGGCGCTGCTGCGCTGGCGCGGGATCGAGCGCGAGCTGGCCGGCGGCGAAGCCGACACCACCAACAACCGGATGGAGCTGATGGCCGCGATCTGCGCGCTGGAGGCGCTGCGCGAACCCTGCGAGGTGGTGCTGCACACCGATTCGCAGTACGTGCGCCAGGGCATCACCCAGTGGATGGCGAACTGGCTGCGCCGCGGCTGGAAGACCGCCGGCGGCGAACCGGTGAAGAACCGCGACCTGTGGGAGCGCCTGCATGCCGCCGACGCCCGCCACCGGGTCGACTGGCGCTGGGTCAAGGGGCATTCCGGCGACCCCGACAACGAGCGCGTGGACCAGCTGGCGCGCGCGCAGGCGGAGCGGCTGAAGGGGAGGGCGCGCTGATGCGGCAGGTCGTGCTGGACACCGAGACCACCGGCCTGGAGTGGAAGAAGGGCAACCGGGTGGTGGAGATCGGCTGCGTGGAGCTGGTGGAACGCCGGCCGACCGGCCGCACCTTCCAGTGCTACCTCAACCCGGACCGCGAGTTCGAACCCGGCGCGCAGGAAGTGACCGGCCTGACCCTGGACTTCCTGGCCGACAAGCCGCGCTTCGCCGAGGTGGTGGACGAGTTCCTGGCCTTCATCGACGGCGCCGAGCTGGTGATCCACAACGCCGCCTTCGACGTCGGCTTCCTGGATGCGGAGCTCGCCCGGCTGCCGGGCTACGGCACCCTGCTGCAGCGCTGCACGGTCGAGGATTCGCTGCTGCTGGCGCGCCAGCGCTTCCCCGGCCAGCGCAACTCGCTGGACGCGCTGTGCCGGCGACTGGGCGTGGACAACTCGCAGCGGCAGCTGCACGGCGCGCTGCTCGACGCGCAGATCCTGGCCGACGTGTACCTGGCGCTGACCTCGGGCCAGCGCGAGATCGGCTTCGGCGAGGAGCCGGGGGCCGAGGCCCGCGCGGCGACCCTGGCGGTCGCGGTGGTGGTGGCGGATGCCGGGCTGCGCCCGCGGGTGGTGGTGCACGCCGACGAGCTGGCCGCGCACGAGGCGCGGCTGGCGGACCTGCGGAAGAAGGCGGGCCGCTGCCTGTGGCTGGAGCAGGCGATGGAGCGGGAAGCCGAGGCGGCCGGCGCCTGAGCCCGCGCCGGTTCAGTGCCGGCGGACCAGCACCACGGTGACGTTGTCGGAGCCGCCGCCGTCCAGCGCCGCGGCCACCAGCCCGTCCACGCATTCCTGCGCGCTGCATTCGTGGTGCGCCAGCACCCGCGCGATGTTGCCATCGTCCACTTCCTCGGTCAGGCCGTCGCTGCACAGCAGCAGCTGCATGCCGGGGCGGAGCTCGCCGGTGAGGGTCTCCACGTTGAGCTGGCGCGGGTCGGTCACGCCCAGCGCCTGGGTCACCACGTTGCGGTGCGGATGGCTGCGGGCCTGGTCCGCGGTGATCGCGCCCTGCGCGATCAGCTCCTGCACGTAGCTGTGGTCCTGCGAGATCTGGGTCAGGGCGCCGTCGCGCCAGAGGTAGACCCGGCTGTCGCCGACCCACGCCACCTCGAAGCGGTTGCCGCTGACCCGCGCCACCGCCACCGTGGTGCCCATCGGCAGGCTGTCGCCCCGCCGCCGCGAGCAGCGGATGATTTCCTCGTCGGCGATCCGGATGGCGTCCGCCAGCGGCTGCCCGGCGCGCACCTCGCGCACGATCGCCTCGCGCGCCAGCGCGCTGGCGACCTCGCCGTACTCGTGGCCGCCCATGCCGTCGGCCACCAGCCACAGGCCCAGCTCGCTGTCGCCGTAGTAGGTGTCCTCGTTCAATTCCCGGCGCAGGCCCACGTGGCTGAGGTGTCCGAATTCGATCATGCGGGCGGGAATCGTCCGGGGGTCAAGGGTGGGAAACGGCATCATGCGCGGGAACCGGACGCGGCGGCAATGCGCGGGCCCTTGCCGGGGGCCGGATACGCAAAACGCCCCGGTGGGGGCGTTTTGGGGATCTGGCGGAGAGGGAGGGATTCGAACCCTCGGTAGGCTATAAACCTACGCCTGATTTCGAGTCAGGTACATTCAACCGCTCTGCCACCTCTCCGGAAGCGGGGGTCGAATGATACGCAAGGCGCTACACTGGCGCCAGTCCCCGCGCAGGCCCGCCATGTCCGAGATCCTCGTCCCCGTGTCGTTCGGCGAGCTGCTGGACAAGATCGCCATCCTGCAGATCAAGTCCGAGCGCATGACCGACCCGGCCAAGCTGGCCAACGTCCGCAACGAGCTGGCCGCGCTGGAGACGACCTGGGCCGCCCACCCGGCCGCCGGGCAGGACATCGCCGCCTTGCGCGCCGAGCTGAAGGCGGTCAACGAGCGCCTCTGGGTGATCGAGGACGACATCCGGCTGAAGGAAAAGGCGCAGGCCTTCGACGCCGAGTTCGTCCGGCTGGCCCGCGCGGTGTATTTCCAGAACGACATCCGCGCGCGGGTGAAGAAGGACATCAACCTCGCACTGGGCTCGGCCTACGTCGAGGAGAAGTCGTACCAGGATTACGGCAGCGGGCAGGGCGCCTGAGCCTCACCCGAGGCTGGCGCGGAAGCGCTCGAACGCCGCCACGGCGTCCTCGACGGTGATGAGGTCCATCACCCCGTCGGCCTCGATCTTCGTGCCCCACTTCAGCTCCGACGCCGGCTTGCCGCGGTGTTTGCGCGCGGCGGCGTCGTAGCGGTCCACGCACCAGCGCCGGTCCGAGTACGGCCCGCTGCGGTGCGGGTTGGTGGCGGCGTGCAGGCCCAGCACCTTGGTTCCCATCGCGTTGGCGATGTGCATCGGGCCGGAATCCGGCGTGACCAGCAGGTCGGCGCGGGCCAGCAGGGCCGGCAGCTGCTTGAGGGTGTCCTTGCCGATCAGGTCCAGCACGCTGTCGCGCGCCGCCATCTCCGCGAGGATCGCGTCGCCGGTCGTGCGCTCCAGTTCGCTGCGTCCGCCGCACAGGACGACCCGCCAACCCTGCGCGGCGGCATGGTCGGCCAGCGCGGCGTGGCGCTCGGCGCGCCAGTTGCGCAGCGCGTGGCTGGAGCAGGGCGAAATCATCAGCGTGCGGCGGCCGTCGTCGGGCCACTGCGCCCGCGCCCAGGCGCGGGCCTCGTCCGGCACCGGCAGGTTCCAGGCCACGCCCTCGCGCACCAGCCCCAGCGGCTCGCAGAAGCTGCCGATGGCGTCCAGCACGTGGATATCGCCGTGGTCTGGGATGCGTTCGTTGATGAACAGGCCGTGGCCTTCCTTGCTGCGCGAACGGTCGTAGCCGATCCGCCGGCGCGCCGGCACGAACGCCGACAGCAGGTTGGCGCGCCCCGAGACCTGCAATTGCAGCAGGGCATCGAAACGCTGGCCGAGTTCGCGCCGCAGCGCATGCATGCCCGCCAGCCCGGTCTTCTTCTCGTACTCCACGAAGCGCACGCCGGGCAGGCCGTCCAGCAGCCGGCGCTCGCCGCGGCCGATGACCCAGGTCAGTTCGACCCCGGGCAGCCCCGCGCGCAGGGTGTGCACCAGCGGCAGCACGTGGGTGACGTCGCCCAGCGCGGACAGGCGCAGCAGGCAGATCGAGCGCGGCGCGGCTGGGGTTCGCACGTGCTTGTTACACTCCGGTGGATGAGCGGCTTCGACGCCAACGAACACCTGACGCCGTTCCGCGACGCGCGCGGCTACGGGGCGATTCTGTTCGACCGGAGCCAGCTGCGGCAACCCGACCCGGCCTGGTTCGATCCCGCCCACTGGGGCGAGGCGGCCCAGCGGGTCGGCTCCGGCGGGCGCGGCGGCGCCTGGTTCATCCACATGGGCGAGGGCGGCGACGCCGTGCTGCGGCACTACCTGCGCGGCGGCTGGATGGCCCGCGTCAGCCGCGACCGCCACCTGTGGCGCGGCATCCACCGCGTCCGCAGCTTCGCCGAATACCGGCTGCTGCGCGAACTGCGCGTGCGCAAGCTGCCGGTGCCGCTGCCGTTCGCCGCCTGGTACCGGCGCGAGGGCATGCATTACCAGGCGGCCATCCTGATGCAGCGGCTGTCGGGGGTGCGCTCGCTGGCGGAACTCGCGGTGGCGGGCGAGGCGCCCTGGGCGGCCGCCGGCGCGCTGGTCGCGCGTTTCCACCGGGGAGGGCTGGACCATGCCGACCTCAACGCCCACAACCTGCTGTTCGATCCCGAGGACCGCGGCTGGATGATCGATTTCGACCGCTCGCACCTGCGCATCCCCGCCACCGGCTGGCGCGACGCCAACCTGGCCCGCCTGCAGCGCTCGCTGCGCAAGCTGGCCGGCGCCGACGGCCAGGCCGCGGCCGACGCCGGCTTCGGCGAACTGCGCGCGGCCTACGACGCCGCCTGGCGGCGGGGCTACTGATGGACGCCTGGCGCCTGCGGCTGCTCGGGGTGGGCAATTCCGCCGCGGTCGAGCTGGGCTCGGCGATGGCCACCATCGAGCGCGACGGCGCCCCGTGGCTGACCATCGACTGCGGCGGCGAGGGCCTGACCGCGTACATGGCCGCGTACGGCGGCGTGCCGCGGGCACTGTTCATGACCCACGCCCACCTCGACCACATCGCCGGCTTCGAGCGGCTGTTCGTGGCGGCCTGGTTCGACCCGGCGCTGCGCGGCGAGATCCGGCTGTTCGTGCCGGTCGCGCTGCTGCCGCTGCTGCACCGCCGGGTGGCGAGCTACCCGAACGCGCTGGCCGAGGGCGGGGTGAACTTCTGGGACGCGTTCCGGGTGGTGCCGGTGGGCGACCACTTCTGGCACCACGGCGTGCGGGTGGAGGTGTTCCCGGTCCGCCACCACTGGCCGGACACCGCGTTCGCGTTGCGCCTGCCGGGCAGCCTGGTCTGGACCGGCGACACCCGCCCGATCCCGGAGATGCTGGCGAAGTTCGCCGACGCCGGCGAGCTGGTGGCGCACGACTGCGCGCTGCAGGGCAACCCCTCGCACAGCGGCATCGACGAGCTGGAGCGCGAATACCCGGCGGCGCTGCTGTCGCGCTGCCTGCTCTACCACTACGCCAGCGAGGCCGACGGCGAGGCGATGCGCGCGCGCGGCCACCGGGTGGGGCGGCAGGGCGAACTGGTGGCGCTGCGGCCGCCCGCGGGTGCCGGCCCGGGATGAGCGACGCACCCCCGCGGGACGCGCTGGGCCGGCCCCTGCGCGACCTCCGCCTGTCGGTGGTGGACGCCTGCAACTTCCGCTGCCCCTACTGCATGCCGGCCGATCGCATCCCCGATGACCACGGGCTGGACGCGTCCACGCGGCTGTCCTTCGACGAGATCGAGGCGCTGGTGCGCGGCTTCGCCGGGTTGGGCGTGCGCAAGCTGCGCCTGACCGGCGGCGAGCCGCTGCTGCGCAAGGGGCTGCCGGCGCTGGTGGCGCGGCTGGCGGCGGTGCCGGGGATCGAGGACCTGGCGCTGACCACCAACGGCGCGCTGCTGGCCGCACATGCGCGCGCGCTGCGCGAGGCCGGCCTGCACCGGCTGACGGTCAGCCTGGATACCCTGGATCCGGCGCTGTTCCGGACGCTGTCGGGCGGCCGCGGCGAGCTGTCCGCGGTGCTGGGCGGGATCGCGGCGGCGCGCGCCGCCGGCTTCGGCCCGATCAAGCTCAACTGCGTGGTCCAGCGCGGGGTCAACGACGGCGGGATCGAGGCGCTCGCGGAATTCGCGCGCGCGCACGGCCACGTGCTGCGCTTCATCGAGTACATGGACGTGGGCACCTGCAACGGCTGGGCGCGCGAGCGCGTGGTGCCGTCCGCGGAGCTGCGCGACCGCCTGGCCGCGCGCTGGCCGCTGCGGCCGCTGGACCCGGGCTACCGCGGCGAGGTGGCCGCGCGCTACGCCTACGCCGACGGCGTCGGCGAGATCGGCTTCGTCGGCTCGGTCACCGCGCCGTTCTGCGGCGACTGCCACCGCGCGCGGGTGTCGGCCGACGGCAGGCTGTACACCTGCCTGTTCGCCGAGGAGGGCCGCGACCTGCGCCCGGCGCTGGCGGCCGGCGCGGAGGCCTTCGCGCGCGAACTGGCGGACGCGTGGGGGCGGCGGGCGGACCGCTACAGCGAAGTGCGCAGCCAGGCCGGCGGCGCGCGGCGCCCGGTCGAGATGTACCTGGTGGGCGGCTGAGGCGGATAATCCGCGCATGCCCCGCAAGCCCCAAGCGCTCACCCACCTCGACCCGGCCGGCCGCCCGGCCATGGTCGACGTCTCCGCCAAGCCGGCCACCGCGCGCGAGGCGCTGGCCGAGTGCCGGGTGGCCTTCCCCGCGGCGGTCGCCGCGCAGCTGCGCGAGAACGGGCTGCGGAGCGCCAAGGGCGGGATCGTGGACACCGCCATCATCGCCGGCACCATGGCGGTCAAGCGCACCCACGAGCTGATCCCGTTCTGCCATCCGCTGCCGATCGACGGCTGCCGGATCGCGCTGGACTGGCACGACGCGCGTACCCTGCGGATCGAGTGCGCGGTCCGGACCGTCCACCGCACCGGGGTGGAGATGGAGGCGCTGACCGGCGCCACCGTGGCCGCGCTGACCGTGTACGACATGTGCAAGGCGCTGAGCCACGCCATCGTCATCGGCCCGGCGCGGCTGGCCGGCAAGCGCGGCGGCCGGCGCGACGTGGGCCGGGTGGCGTGAGCGCGCGGCTGGAGGTGCTGTACTTCGCGTCCCTGCGCGACGCCGCCGGGGTGGACGCCGAGCGCGTGGTCAGCGCCGCCGCCGACCCCGCCGCGCTGTACGCGGAGCTGCAGGCAAGGCACGGCTTCCGGCTGCCGCGCGAGCGGCTGCGGGTGGCGCTGGACGGCGCATTCGCGGACTGGCACGCGCCGCTGCGCGACGGCGCGGTGGTCGCGTTCATCCCGCCGGTGAGCGGCGGCTAGCGTGGGCCGGTTCCAGCTGTCCGAATCGCCGCTGGACGCGTCCGCCCTGCAGGCCGGGCTGCGCGACCCGCGCGCGGGCGCCTGCACCAGCTTCGAGGGCTGGGTGCGCGACCACAACGACGGCCTGCCGGTGACCGGCCTGCGCTACGAGGCCTATCCCGAGCTGGCCGCGCGCGAGGGCGAGGCGATTCTGGCCGAGGCGCTGGCGCGCTTCGACATCGTCGACGCCGCCTGCTCGCACCGCATTGGCACCCTGGCGATCGGCGAGATGGCGGTCTGGGTGGGCGCCAGCGCGGGCCACCGCGGCCCCGCCTTCGAGGCCTGCCGCTGGATCATCGACCAGGTCAAGGCGCGGGTCCCGATCTGGAAGCACGAGCGCTACGCCGGCGGCCAGGCCGGCTGGCTGCACCCCGCGGACGGTGACAGCGCCGGCCCCGGCGGCTAGAATTGCCGGCCCGGCGGCGCAGGACGCACCGTCCGGGCACCCCGGAGAGGTGTCCGAGTGGTTGAAGGAGCACGCCTGGAAAGTGTGTAAGCGTCTAAACCGCGCTTCG
>CAMLJA010000072.1 GCA_946480065.1 uncultured Thermomonas sp.
GCAGCGCCTTCATCCCGTAGAAGGAGAAGCGCTCCCACATCTCGGTGAAGAAGCACACGAACACGCCCTTCGGGTGGCCCAGGAAATCGCCGCGCGCGGCGGACGGTTCGGCGTTGGTCATGGCGGGCTTCCGATGGGGGCCGCACTAGGGTAGCGGGCGAGTCCTCGCCGTGGCGCCACTGGACTTGGCCCGCCGTAGCCGCTAGGTTTCGGCGATTGCATGCCTTGGGAGGGGCGACCATGTCCGATTCAGGTTCCGCCGTGCCGCAGCTCACCGTCCGCGCCGTCCTGCTGGCCGTCGTGCTGGCGGTGATCCTGTCCGCCGCGAACGCCTACCTGGGGCTGTTCGCCGGCCTGACCATCGCCACGGCCATCCCGGCCGCGGTGGTGTCCATGGGCGTGCTGCGGCTGCTGGGGGGCGGCTCCATCCTGGAGAACAACATCGTCCAGACCGGCGCCTCCGCAGGCTCGTCGATCGCCGCGGGCGTGATCTTCACCATCCCGGCGCTGGTCATCCTCGGCTACTGGCAGGACTTCCGCTATTCGTGGGTGCTGGCGATCGCCGGCCTTGGCGGGCTGCTGGGCGTGCTGTTCTCGGTGCCGCTGCGGCGCTCGATGATCGTGGAAGAGCCACTGCCCTTCCCCGAGGGCAAGGCCGCCGCCGAGGTGCTGAAGGCCGGCGAGAACCCCGGCCCGGGGCTGAAGATCCTGGGCGTGTCGGCCGCGCTGGGCGGGCTGATCAAGGCCGCCGCCGCCAGCGGCATGCGGCTGATCCCGGACACCGCCGCGGGCGCCGGCTTCTTCGGCAAGTACCTGGGCTACATGGGCACCAACCTGTCGCCGGCGCTGCTGGGCGTGGGCTACATCGTCGGCCTGAACATCGGCATCGTGGTGGTGTCGGGTTCGATCCTGTCCTGGAACATCGCCATCCCGCTCTACCACGCCTACTTCCTGGGCAGCGACCCGGCGCTGGCGCAGAGCCTGGCCGGCGCCGGCCCGGAGGACATCGCCTATGGCATCTGGTCGGCCAAGATCCGCTACCTGGGCGTGGGCGCGATGCTGGTGGGCGGCGTGTGGACGCTGTTCTCGCTGCGCAACTCGCTGCTGTCGGGCATCCGCAGCGGCATCGCCGCCGCGCGCAAGGGCGCCGACGCCAACCTGGCGGAAACCGAGCGCGACCTGCCGATGAAGTGGATGCTGGTGGCGCTGCTGCTGTTCGTGCTGCCGCTGCTCGGGCTGTACCAGGCCATCGTGCAGAACTGGGGCGTCAGCATCCCGATGACGATCATCATGATCGTGGCCGGCTTCCTGTTCGTCTCGGTGTCGGCCTACCTGGCCGGGCTGGTGGGGTCCTCCAACAACCCGGTGTCCGGCATCACCATCGCCACCATCCTGTTCGCCTCGGTGGTGCTGATGCTGCTGCTGGGCAGCGACTCCAAGATCGGCGCGGTGGCGGCGATCATGATCGGCGCGGTGGTGTGCTGCGCGGCGGCGGTCGGCGGCGACAACCTGCAGGACCTCAAGGCCGGCTACATCGTCGGCGCCACCCCGTGGAAGCAGCAGCTGATGCTGGGCATCGGCGCGTTCTCCTGCGCGCTGATCATGGCGCCGGTGCTGAACCTGCTGGCGCAGGCCTACGGCATCGGCGCGCCCACGCCCGAGCACCCCAACTCACTGTCGGCCCCGCAGGCCACGCTGATGGCCTCGGTGGCCAAGGGCATGTTCGGCGGCGAGCTGCCGTGGACGGTGATCGCCGTCGGCGCCGCCATCGGCGCGGGGATCATCGCGCTGGACGAAGTGCTGAAGGCCCGCGGCAGCAGCTTCCGCGTGCCGGTGCTGGCCGCGGCCATCGGCATCTACCTGCCGCTGGAGCTGATGGTGCCGATCTTCCTGGGCGGCCTGCTGGCGTACCTGGTGGAGAAGCGCCACGGCATGGCGGGCAGCGCCGACGAGGCCGCGCGCGACCGCCTGCACCGCCCCGGCACGCTGTTCGCCGCCGGCCTGATCACCGGCGAGGCGCTGATGGGCATCCTGATCGCGATCCCGATCGTGGCCACCGGCCGGCCGGACGTGATCGCGCTGCCGGCCTCGCTGCAGTTCGGCAAGTACCTGGGGCTGGCGGTGCTGGCGCTGGTGGCCTGGCTGCTGTACCGCACCGGCGCCAAGGCCGGCGCGGTGCTGGGCGACGCCGAACGCGGCCCGATGTGATCCCCGATTTCCCCGCAAGGAACCCGCCATGACCCTGCGCCACGCCATCCTCCCGCTCGCCCTCGCGCTGTCCCTGCCGGCGCTCGCGGCCGACGCCGCGGCCACCCGCGGCTTCACCGTGCGGGACATGGCCTACATGGACCGCTATTCCTCGCCCACGCTGTCGCCGGACGGGCGCGTGCTGGTGTTCGCCAAGCGCACGGTGGACCGCGACAGCAACAAGTCCGCGACCACGCTGTGGATGCGCAACCTGGTCACGCGCGACAACGCGCCGCCCAGGCAGGTGTCGCCGGAAGGCTGGAGCGTGAACTCGCCGGCGTTCTCGCCGGACGGCCGCACGCTGTACTTCCTGAGCGCCAAGTCAGGGTCGATGCAGCTCTACGCCATGCCCGCCGGCGGCGGCGAGCCGAAGCGCCTGACCGACTTCGCCCTGGACGTGGACGGCTACAAGCTCTCGCCCGACGGCTCCCGGGTGGCGCTGGCGATGGGCACGTTCCCGGACTGCGGGGGCGACCTGGCCTGCACCCGCAAGCGGCTGGATGCCGATGCCGGCGCGAAGGCGACCGGGAAGGTGTTTGACCGCCTGTTCATCCGCCACTGGGACACCTGGAACAACGGCCGCCTCAACCGCGTGTTCGCGGCCCCGCTGGGCGGGGAGGGCATGCTCACCACGGCCACGCTGCTCAGCGGCGACGTCGCCGGCGACATCCCCTCCAAGCCCTTCGGCGACCTGTCCGACTTCGCCTGGTCGCCCGACGGCAAGGCGGTGGCGATGAGCGTGCGCCGGTCCGGCCCCAGCGAGCCGTGGAGCACCAACTTCGACATCTGGCTGGTGAAAGCCGACGGCAGCGGCGCGCGCAACCTCACCGCGGCCAACAAGGACTGGGATGCCGGCCCGGTGTTCAGCGCCGACGGCAAGACCCTGTACTACCGCGCGATGGCGCGCCCGGGCTTCGAGGCCGACCGCTTCGCGCTGATGGCGATGGACCTGGCCTCCGGCACGGCGAAGGAGATCGCGCCGCGCTGGGATGCCTCCGCCGACGGGATCACCCTCTCGGCCGACGGCAAGTGGCTCTACACCACCGCGCAGGAGCTGGGCCGGCATCCGCTGTTCCGCGTCTCGCTGGCCAACGGCGAGGTCGAAAGCGTGGTGAAGGACGGCAGCGTGTCGGCGTTCGACCTCGCCGGCCCGACCCTGGCGTTCTCGCGCAACACGCTGAAGACCGGCGACGTCATCGCCACCACCAGCGCCGACGGCAAGGCGCCGGCGCGCGCAATCACCCCCAGCGCCGGCGAGATGCTGCCGGACGTGGCCTGGGGCGACTACGAGCAGTTCACCTTCCCCGGCTGGAACGGCGAGACCGTGCACGGCTACGTGGTCAAGCCCTGGAACTACGAGGCCGGGAAGAAGTACCCGGTCGCCTTCCTGATCCACGGCGGCCCGCAGGGCAGCTTCGGCGACGGCTGGAGCTACCGCTGGAACCCGCAGACCTACGCCGGCCAGGGCTATGCGGTGGTGATGATCGACTTCCACGGCAGCACCGGCTACGGGCAGGCCTTCACCGACGCCATCAGCGGCCACTGGGGCGACCGCCCGCTGGAGGACCTGCAGAAGGGCTGGGCCGCGGCGCAGCAGAAGTATCCCTTCCTCGACGGCGGCAAGGCCTGCGCGCTGGGCGCCAGCTACGGCGGCTTCATGGCCTACTGGATGGCCGGGGTGTGGAACCAGCCGTGGAAGTGCATCGTCGCCCACGACGGCGTGTTCGACAATTTCATGATGGGCTATGCCACCGAGGAACTGTGGTTCAGCGAGTGGGAGAACGGCGGCACGCCCTACGACAATCCCGAGGGCTACCAGCGGTTCAACCCGGCCAACCACGTCAAGGACTGGCGCGCGCCGATCCTCATCGTGCACGGGCAGCAGGACTTCCGGATCCCGGTGGAGCAGGGCATCGCCGCGTTCACCGCGGCCCAGCGCAAAGGCGTGGAATCCAAACTGCTGTACTTCCCGGACGAGAACCACTGGGTGCTGAAGCCGCAGAACAGCGTGCTCTGGCACGACACCGTCAACGACTGGCTCAGGCAGCACATCGGCCAGTGAGGCCGCGCTAGCGCAACCGGCTCCCCGGGCATGCGTGCCCGGTGGGCGGGGCCGCCGGCGCTCCGCGCACCGCGGCCGGACGCGCGGACACAGGCACGCACGCAACCGACAGGAACCCCGGGCATGACGGCAGCGGCACTCCCCGCCCCCTTGATCGACAACGACATCGTCATCTTCGGCCTGATCGCCGGCACCCTGGGCGCGGTGTTCTGGACCGCCTCCCGCCCCGGCGGCTGGCAGCGCTTCTACAACATCGTGCCGCCGCTGCTGCTGTGCTACCTGCTGCCGGGCATCTACAACTCCATCGGCCTGATCGACGGCGCCCACAGCAAGCTCTACAACCCGGTCGCCAGCCGCGTGCTGCTGCCGGCCGCGCTGGTGCTGCTGACCCTGTCGGTGGACCTGAAGGCGATCGTGCGGCTCGGGCCCAAGCTGCTGGCGATGTACGCGGCGACCTCCGCCAGCATCATGCTGGGCGCGGTGCTGTCGTTCCTGGCGATGCGCGCGATCGCGCCGGAGACCATGGCCGGCGACACCTGGGCCGGCATGGCCGCGCTGGCCGGCAGCTGGATCGGCGGCGGCGCGAACATGATGGCGATGAAGGAGATCTTCGACGTCGACGCCACCACCTTCGGCCAGTTCGCGGTGGTCGACGTCGGCGTGGGCTACGCGTGGATGGCGCTCCTCCTGTTCATGGCCCAGCGGGCGGCGCGCATCGATGCCCGCAGCGGCGCCGACACCGCCGCGCTGGACGACCTCAAGCAGCGGGTGGAGGCCTACCGCGCCCAGCACGAGCGGATCCCCTCGCTGGCCGACATGATGGTGATCGTGGGCATCGCGTTCGGCGCGGTGGGGCTGGCGCACGCGCTGGCCGGCCCGCTGTCGGCCTGGTTCGGCGCCCACGTCGGCTGGGCGCACACGGTCAGCCTGGACGAACCGTTCGTGTGGGTGATCGGCCTGTGCACGGTGACCGGCCTGGCGCTGAGCTTCACCCGCGCGCGCGCGCTGGAAGGCGCGGGCGCCTCCACCATCGGCACGCTGCTGCTCTATTTCCTGATCGCCGCCATCGGCATGCAGATGGAGATCGGCGCGCTGCTGGGCAAGCCGCTGCTGTTCCTGCTGGGCGTGGTCTGGCTGGCCATCCACATCGTCCTGCTGTGGCTGGTCGGGCGGCTGCTCAACGTGCCGTTCTTCTACTTCGCGATCGGCTCGCAGAGCCATATCGGTGGCCCCGCCAGCGCCCCGGTGGTGGCCTCGGCCTTCCACCGCTCGCTGGCGCCGGTGGGCGCGCTGCTGGGCACCCTGGGCTACGCCACCGGCACCGTGCTGGCCTACCTCACTGGGCTGATGCTGCGCGCGCTGGCCGGCGCGTGAGCCGGCGGGGCCCCGGTTACAGCCAGCGGATCCGGCGCAGGTAGCGGTACAGGCCCACGCAGGCCAGCGCCACCAGCCCGATCAGCACCGGGTAGGCGTGGCGGGCGCGCAGCTCCGGCATGTGCGCGAAGTTCATCCCGTACCATGAGGCCACCAGGGTGGGCACGGCCAGCAGGCCGGCCCAGCCGGCCAGCTTCTTGACGATCTCGCCCTGGGCGACGGTCACCAGCGACAGGTTGACGTTCATCGCGGCCGCGACCATTTCGCGCAGGGTGTCGATGGTCTCGCCGACCCGCGCGGCATGGTCCTCCACGTCGCGGTAGTAGGGGCGCACTTCGTCCGGGATCGCCAGCGCCGGCGTGCGCACCAGCTGCGACAGGATGTCCTGCATCGGCGCCACCGCCAGCCGCATCCGCGTGAGTTCCTTGCGCAGTTCGTACAGGCGGCGGATGGTGCCGCGCTTGTAGGTCTCGGCGAACACGTCCTGCTCCAGCGCGTCGAGTTCCTGCTCGAAGTCGGAGGCGATCGGCTGGAAGTTGTCGACCACGAAGTCCAGCACCGCGTGCAGGGCCACGCTGGGGCCGTGGGCCAGCGCCTCGGGCTCGCGCTCCAGCCGCTGGCGCACCTGCGCATAGGTCAGCGAGGCGCCGTGGCGGACGGTGACCAGGAACCGCGGCCCGGCGAACAGGTGGGTCTCGCCGAAGCGGACGTGGCCGTCCACCTTCTGCGCGGTGTGCACCGCGATGAACAGGCTGTTCCCGTAGACCTCGATCTTCGGGCGCTGGTGCGCGTTGTGGGCGTCCTCGATCGCCAGGTCGTGCAGGCCGAATTCCTCCTGCAGCTTGTCCAGCAGCGCCTCTTCCGGCTCGTACAGGCCGACCCAGACGAAGCTGCCGTCGTCCACCGCCAGCACGTCGCTGATCGCGTCCAGCCCGATGTCGCGGCGCTGGCCCCGGCGGTCGTAGGCCGCGCAGTTGACCACGCAGGCGGGCAGGTCGGGCGCGGGCGCGTTCATCCGGGCATCCTGCATCGCGGCCCGCGGGCCATCAAGCCGCGCGCCGCGCCCACGCGCGGGCCAGCGCGGCGTGGACCGGCAGCAGCAGGGCGATCCAGTGGCCGTTGCGCTGCGGCAGGGCCTGCAGCCACAGCGGCAGGCAGGCGAGCGCGGCCAGCACCGCCACCGCCACCAGCAGCGCGCCGAAGCGCAGGGACGGGGCGCGCCCGCGCAGCAGCGCCCAGGCGCCGGGCAGCAGCAGCAGGCACAGCGGGTCGAACAGCAGCAGGTTGCGGTTGGCCCACAGCGCGCGGTGCTCGGTGAACGCCCAGCCCAGCGCCAGCACCAGCCCCACCAGCCCGCACAGCAGCCAGAACCCGGCCGCCAGGGCCGCCATCGCCCGCGGGGTCCGGCTGGCGATGGCCAGGACCAGGGCGGCCAGCGCCATCCCGGCCAGCAGCCACGGCAGGATCCGCGGCGCCGCGCCGTCCGGTTCTGGCGGCAGCCGCTGCGGCAGCAGGCGCTGCTCGCCGGCCACCAGCGGGCGGCCGTCGGCGCGCCGGGTCTCGCGCAGGCCCTCGGCCAGCCGGCTGGGGATGAAGCCGACCTCCCAGCGCGACAGCGGCCGGTCGGCGCGCGGCCCCAGCCCGATGTCGAAGGCCAGCCACATCCAAGGCGCCGGCGAGGCAAGCCGCAGCGATTCGCTGCGCCAGGTATCGCCGCTGGAGCGGCCCGAAAGCGTGCGCCGCAGCTGCCCGCCCAGCGCCCGGTCCAGCGCGTCGCGCACGCGGGTGGCGCAGTTGTCGGTGTAATAGTCGTAGCGGTAGCGGGCGTTCTCGGGGCGCGCGTTCTCGGCCAGGTCGGCCGCCAGCCGGCGCGCCTGCGCGGGCGCCAGGTCCAGCCACTGCACGGCGGCGCCGCGGCCGACGTCGCGGTAGTAGGCCAGGTCCTCGCGCAGCGGCAGCGCCACCAGCATGTAGCGCATCCGCCCCTCCACGAAGCGGCGCAGGAAGCCGTCCTCGGAGAGGTCGAAGAACCCGAAGTTGTAGTTGGTGCGGGCGCCGCTGGCCGGGTCCTCGACCACGATGGCGTCGTGGCCGAAGCGCTCCCAGAAGATGTCGCCCGGCCCCATGGTCACCACGCCGATCCGCGGCGCGGGGGCTTCCGGCGCCGGCTGCGCGCGCGCCAGGCCGGCCAGCAGCGCCAGCAGCAGCGCCGCCGCCAGCCGCACCCAGTCAGTCCGCATGCACGCCCACGTGCAGCGCGTGCAGGCGGCGCGCGTCCGCGCTGGCCACCCGGAACACGAAGCGGCCCAGGGTCAGCTCCTCGCCGGCCTCCGGCAGGTGGCCGATGGCGGCGGTGACCAGGCCGCCCACGGTGTCGTACTCGTCGTCGTCGAAGTCGGCGCCGAAGCGCTCGTTGAAGTCGGAAATCGGCGTCAGCGCGTCCACCACGAACTGGCCGTCGGCCTGGGCGGCGATCAGCCGCGAGCCGTCCTCGGCCTCGTCGTGCTCGTCGTCGATGTCGCCGACGATCTCCTCCAGCACGTCCTCGATGGTGACCAGGCCGGCCACGCCGCCGTATTCGTCGATCACGATGGCCATGTGGTTGCGCGACTGCCGGAACTCGCGCAGCAGCACGTTGAGCTTCTTGGATTCGGGGATCAGCACGGCCGGGCGCAGCAGCTCGCGGACCGTGCCGGGGCCATCGTCGGCGACCACGCCGCGCAGCAGGTCCTTGGCCAGCAGGATGCCGAGGATCTCGTCCTTGTCCTCGCCGT
>CAMLJA010000073.1 GCA_946480065.1 uncultured Thermomonas sp.
ACCATCGATTTCCACTACGGCAAGCACCACAAGGCCTACGTGGACAACCTCAACAAGATGATCGAGGGCACCGAGTTCGAGGGCCTGCCGCTGGAGGAGATCATCCGCAAGGCCCAGGGCGGCATGTTCAACAACGCCGCGCAGGTCTGGAACCACACCTTCTACTGGCACTGCCTCTCGCCCAGCGGCGGCGGCGAGCCATCGGGCAAGCTGGCCGAGGCCATCAACGCGGCGTTCGGCGGCTTCGAGAAGTTCAAGGAAGAGTTCACCAAGACCGCGGTGGGCACCTTCGGCTCGGGCTGGGGCTGGCTGGTGCAGCGTCCGGACGGCAGCCTGGCCCTGGCCAGCACCCCGAACGCCGCCACCCCGCTGACCGGCGAGGACACCCCGCTGCTCACCTGCGACGTGTGGGAACACGCCTACTACATCGACTACCGCAACGCCCGCCCGAAGTACGTCGAGGCGTTCTGGAACCTGGTCAACTGGGACTTCGTCGCCGGCAACATGAAGTAATCGGCGCCGACAGGTGCGACCCAGGACGGCCGGGGCGACCCGGCCGTCCGCCGTTGGGGTGCCCGCCCCGCCGCTTTTGATCTAGTCTCCGGCGACCGACCCAGCGGCGCACGCGATGCCCTACCCCGCCTTGATGCCCTATGCCCTCGCCGCCGGCGTGGGGCTGCTCTATTACCGCCGGATCCGGCGCCACATCGGCCGCCAGCGCTGGCAGCCGCGCCGGACCTACGGCCGGATCGCCTTCCTGGGGCTCGCCGCGGCGGGCCTGCTGGCGGCCGGCCTGGCCAACCCGGCGCTGCGCGTCGGGATCGGCCTGGGCCTGCTGGCGGGGGCCGCCGCGGGCGTGGCCGGGATGCGCTTGACCCGCTTCGTGGCGGACGAGGATGGCGGCCGCGGGTACATCCCCAATCCGTGGATCGGCGGCGCGCTGGCGCTGCTGCTGGTGGGCCGGCTGGGCTGGCGGATGTGGCGCGGCGGCGATCTGGCCCGGGCCGCGGTCCCGGTGCAGGCCAGCCCGCTCACGCTGGGCATCGCCGCCACCCTGGTGGGCTACTACCTCGTCTACGGGGTGCTGCTGGCGCGGCGGATGCGCGTCGAAGGCGCCGCGGCGGCGCCCTAGCCGGGCGGCAGCGCCGCCAGCACCGGCGCCACCTGCGCCTGCCGGCCCAGCGCGTCGCCGATACGCCGCAGCGCGCGCGCAAGCGCGTCCGGTGCGTCGTCGCGCACGGTGGCGTGGCCGACCTTGCGGCCCCGGCGCGGCGACTTGCCGTAGTCGTGCCAGTGGCCGCCCGGCTCGCGCAGCACCGGCGCGGCGTCCGGCATCGCGCCGATCCAGTTGAGCATGCACGCGTGCCCCACCATCCGGGTGTCGCCCAGCGGCAGCCCCAGCACCGCGCGCAGGTGGTTCTGGAACTGGCTGGTCTCGCTGCCCTCGATGGTCCAGTGCCCGGAGTTGTGCACCCGCGGCGCCAGCTCGTTGGCCAGCAGCACGCCGTCGCGGCAGAACAGTTCCAGCGCGAACACGCCCACGTAGTCGAGCGCCTCGGCCAGGCCGCGCGCGTGCGCCAGCGCGGTGGCCTGCATGCCGGCGTCGACCGCGGCCGGTGCCAGGCTGGCCGACAGCACCCCGTCGACGTGCCAGTTCTCGGTCAGCGGCCAGGCCCGGAACTCGCCGTCGCGGCCACGCACCGCCACCACCGACAGTTCGCGCTGGAACGCCACGAAGCCCTCGAGGATCAGGCCCACCTTCGTCGCCTGCGGGCCGAGCGTGGCCCAGGCCGCATCGACGTCGGCCGGCGACTTGATCCGGAACTGCCCCTTGCCGTCGTAGCCCAGGCGGCGGGTCTTCAGGATGCAGGGGGTGCCCAACTCCGCCACCGCGGCGTCCAGCGCGGCGCGCGTGGGCACGTCGGCGAAACCGGGCACCGGGATGCCCAGCTCGCGGAACAGGGTCTTCTCGGCCAGCCGGTCCTGCGCCACGGCCAGCGCGCGGGGATTGGGGAACACCGGCACGCGCTCGCTCAGCCACTGCGCGGAGCCGGCCGGCACGTTCTCGAAGTCGAAGGTGGCCACGTCCACCTCCGCGGCGAATTCGGCCAGCGCCGCGTGGTCGGTGTAGTCGCCCACGATCATCGGCGCGAACTGGCCGGCGCAGGCGTCGGACACGTTGTCCAGCACCCGGAAGCGCAGCCCGAGCGGGGCGCCGGCGAGCGCCATCATGCGGGCCAGCTGGCCGCCGCCGAGGATGCCGACCGTGGTCACGTCCGCGGATCGTCGTGGGCGGCGACCTCGGCGGTCTGGCGCGCGCGGAACGCGTCCAGCGCGGCGCCGACGGCCGGGTATTCGTGGGCCAGCAGCGCGGCCGCGAACAGCGCCGCCGCGGCCGCGCCGGCGTTGCCGATGGCGAAGGTGGCGACCGGGATGCCGGCCGGCATCTGCACGATCGACAGCAGCGAGTCCATGCCGTTCAGCGCCTTGCTCTGCACCGGCACTCCCAGCACCGGCACCGCGGTCTTGGCGGCCAGCATGCCCGGCAGGTGGGCGGCCCCGCCGGCGCCGGCGATGATCGCGCGCAGCCCGCGCGCGGCGGCGCCGGCGGCGTATTCGAACAGCGCGTCGGGCGTGCGGTGTGCCGACACCACGCGGACCTCGTGCGGCACGCCCAGCGCTTCCAGCTTCGCGGCGGCGTGCTGCATGGTCTCCCAGTCGGAGCGGGAGCCCATCACGATGCCAACCCGTGGTGCCTCGCCTGTTGCCATGCCGGTTCCCCCGCGGCGAATCGCCTGCGCCAAACCGTTATTCTAGCGGTCCCTCCCGCGCCCGGCATCCCGATGGACCGCAAGCTGCTCGACATCCTGGCCTGCCCGGCCACCCGCCAGCCGCTCTCGCTGCTGGAAGCCGCCGGGCTGGAGGCGCTGAACCGCGCCATCGCCGCGGGCGCGGTCAGGCGCGGCGACGGCAGCGCGCAGGCCGAGCCGCTGCGCGCCGCGCTGGTCACCCGCGACCGCAGGACCGCCTACCGGATCGACGACGGCATCCCGGTGCTGCTGGCCGAGGAAGCGCTGGACACCGCGCAGGCGCCCGGCTTCCCGGCGGCATGAGCGCGCCCCGCTTCGCGCCGCCGCCGGCGGAGGTGGTCGCGGCCAACGTGGCCGCGGCGCTGGCCGAGGACATCGGTCCCGGCGACGCCACCGCGTCCCTGCTGGACGACGCCCCCGACCGCGCCTACCTGCTGTGCAAGGAAGACTGCGTGGTGGCCGGCCGGCCGTGGTTCGACGCCTGCCACCGCGCGCTGGACCCCGACGTGCAGATCAACTGGTGCTGCGACGAGGGCGACCATGTGACGAAGGGCACTGTGCTGGCCACGCTGCAAGGCCGCAACCGCGCCCTGGTCAGCGCCGAGCGCGCCTCGCTGAATTTCCTGCAGACCCTGAGCGGCACCGCCACCGTGACCGCGCGCTACGTGGAGGCGGTGCGCGGCACCGGCGCGGTCATCCTGGACACCCGCAAGACATTGCCCGGCCTGCGCGTGGCGCAGAAGTACGCGGTGCGCGTGGGCGGCGGCATGAACCACCGGCTGGCCCTGTTCGACGCGGTGATGCTGAAGGAAAACCACGTGCGGGCGTTCGGCTCGGTCGCCGCGGCCATCGCGCGCGCGCGCGCGCTGCATCCGGAGCTGCCGCTGGTCGTGGAGGTGGAGACGCTGGACGAACTGCGCGAGGCGCTGGCCACCGGCTGCACCCGCGTGCTGGTCGACGACTTCGACCCCGCCACCCGGCGCGAGGCCGTGCGGATCGCGAAGGGCGCGCCCTACTTCGGCCGGATCCCGCTGGAGGTCTCCGGCGGGGTCGACATGACCACCCTGCGCGGCATCGCCGAAGACGGCGTGGACTGCATCTCGATCGGCGCGCTGACCAAGCACGTCCACGCGATCGATTTCTCGCTGAAGCTGGGGCCGCCGCCCGCGGCCCCGGGCTAGCGCAGCCGCCACGCCACCAGCGCGGCGACCGCGGCCAGCGCTACCGCCGCCAGCACCCACAGGCTCCAGCGCCGGGGCGTGGACGGGCCGGCCATCGCGGCCGCCCGCGGCAGCGCTTCGCCCGGGACCACCAGCTGGAAGCGCTGGGTGTCGAAGCGCAGCTCGTCGCCGTGCACGGCCTGCGCTCGGGTCACCCGGCGGCCGTTGAGCCAGGTGCCGTTCGCCGAGCCGAGGTCCTCCACCAGCACCTCGTCGCCGGCCGGCGTGAGCCGCGCGTGTTGGCGCGAGATGCCTTCCAGCGGGATGCGCAGGCCGGCGTCGTCGGCGCGGCCAACGCCCATGCTGGCGTGCAGCGGGAAGGTGCGGCCGAACAGGTCGCCGGACAGGCCGCGCAGCACGAACTTCGGCACCACCGGGCGGACCATGGTGGCGTCGACCGGGCCGTCGCCGCGCGCGGCCGGCGCAGCGACCGGATCCGCCGCGCCCGCGGGCAGCAGGCGGATGCGCGCGGGTCCCACGCCGATGGTGTCGTCGGCGCGCAGCGCGATCAGCCCGTCCACCGGGCGCTCGTTCACCAGCACCCGCAACCCCTGCGGCACCCGCATCTGCACGCCCTGCGGGCCCACCTGCAGCTCGCAGTGCACCGGCTCCAGGCCGTCCACGGCCGGCAGCGCCACCTCGGCGTCGGGGGCGCTGCCGATGCGGTACAGGCCGCGGTCCAGCAGCATCTGCGGCCGGTCGCCCGCGGGAAACACCAGTTTCATCATCATGATGGAGCCTCTCCTTCGGCGGGTTCCCCCGCATGCGCTTGCGATCCGGGCCGGGCACCGCCACATTGCGCGGATGCCGACCCTGCTCATTCTAATGATCGCCGGCACCGCCGGGTTCTTCCTGTTCACCGCCGCGCGCGCGGCGGCCGAGCGCGCCGCCGAGATCGGCCGCGACGCCTGCGCCGCGGCCGGGGTGCAGTGGCTGGACCAGTCGGTGCATGCCATCGGCCTGCGCCTGCGCCGGCGCGAGGACGGCTGGCTGGCGCTGGAGCGCAGCTTCCGCTTCGAGTATTCGGAGGACGGCCAGGACCGCCACGTGGGGCGGGTAGTGCTGCTCGGCGGGCGGCTGGTGGGGTTCAGCGGACCCACGCGCGCGGCGCAGGCGGTGGTGCGGAGCTTCCCGGTCCACTAGCGCGGCGCTCGCGGCGCGCACCCGGCGGCTAGTTCCCTCGGACGCTATTTGACGATGCGGAGGTGGCCGCGCTTCGGCGGTTGCGGCGGGCGGGGACCGTCGGGCTCGTCGCCGGGCGGCGTGCCGGGCGCCTCGCCGGCCTCGTCGTCGCCGAGGACGTCCGCGGGGACGCCGTCGTCGGGGGTCTCGGGCGGCAGCGCCATGCCCTGGCCGGTCTCGCGCGCGTAGATGGCGATCACCGCCGGCAGCGGCACCACCACCGCCTGGCTGACCCCGCCGAACCGCGCGGTGAAGCGGATCGCATCCGCGCCCATGTCGAGCCGGGCCACCGCGCGCTCGGCGATGTTCAGCACGATGCGGCCGTCCTCCACCGCGTGCGCGGGCACCCGTACGCCGGGCATGCGCGCGTCCACCAGCAGGTGCGGGGTCATGCCGTTGTCCACCACCCACTCGTACAGCGCGCGCAGCAGGTAGGGGCGCTGGCTGGTCATCGGGCCGGGGGTCGCGTCCATCGTGCCGCCGCGGCTCAGGCCGGCAGGTCGCGCAGGTGCTTTTCCTGCTCGGTGAGGCTGCGGAGGAAGCCTGGGTTGCGGAAGATCCGGTTGCCGTAGTCCTCGATCGCCTTGCCGTCCTTCGGCAGGCCGATGCCCAGCGCGTCGAGGCGCCAGATGATCGGGGCCATGGCGCAGTCGGCCAGGCTCATCTCGTGGTTGAGGTAGAACTTGCTGGCCTTGAACACCGGCACCGAGGCGGTCAGCAGTTCCCGCAGGCGCTTGCGCCCGGCGTCGGCCTGCTGCTTGTTGCCGAGCTGGATCGCCTGCACGTGCGGCACCCACTCGTGCTCGATCCGCAGCATCGCCAGCCGCAGGCGCGCCCGCGAGAGCGGGTCCACCGGCATCAGCGGCGGGTGGGGATAGCGTTCGTCCAGGTATTCGCCCACCACGCTGGCGGCGTACAGCACCAGCTCGCGCTCCACCAGGGTGGGCACCGAGTGGAACGGGTTGAGGTCGATCAGGTCCTCGGGCGGATTCTGCGGATCCACCGGGATCATGTCGTAGGTGACGCCCTTGGCGGCCAGCACCAGGCGGACGCGGTGGCAAAGGACATCGTCGACCGAGGAGAACAGCGTCAGGGCGTTACGCATGCGTGCACTCACCGCCATCATCAGGAACACTCCCGCGCCCGGCGACCGCCGCCGCGCGCACCCGCGCCGCCCGCACGATGCGGGCGGCCGCCAAGCGTCGTTCCCCGTGCCGCGCTGCCTGCCGCGTCAGTGAACGTCCCGCCAATAGTCCTTCTTCAGCATCCAGGCCAGGAAGGTGAAGAAGGCCAGGAAGAGGATCACCCACACGCCGGTGGCCGGGCGCTTCAGCGCCGCCGGCTCGCCCGCGTATTCCAGGAACGCGGTGATGTCGCGCACGGTCTGGTCGAATTCCTGCGGCGACTGGCTGCCCGGCTGGCTCAGGGTGAAGCCCTCCACCGGGGTTTCGCCGGCGGCGGTCTTCTTCCCTAGCACCGGCTGTTGCAGGCCCTGCAGCTCCCACAGCGGGTTGGGCATGGAGGCGTTCGGGAACAGCTTGTTGTTCCAGCCCACCGGGCGGGTCTCGTCCAGGTAGAAGGACTTGAGGTAGGTGTAGATCCAGTCGCTGCCGCGCACGCGGGCGATCACCGACAGGTCCGGCGGCGCCTTGCCGAACGCGGCGGTGCCCATCGCGGCGGTCATCGGCGAGATGACGTGGTCGCCGATCTTGGCGCCGGCTAGGTTGAGGTTTGCCTGCACCTGGTCCTCGGTCAGGCCGAGGTCCTCGCCGATCCGTGCGTAGCGCAGGTACTTCAGCGAATGGCAGCCGCTGCAGTAGTTCATGAACAGCTTGGCGCCGCGCTGCAGCGAGGCCCGGTCGTCGAGGTCGGTGCCCGACTGCTGCAGGCCGGCGGTCTCGCTGGCCAGGGCGGTGGCCGAGAGCAGCAGGCCGGCGGCGAGCACGGCCGCGCGCGACAGCAGCGTCCGCTTCTTGGAAAAGATGTCAGTCATGCATCGTCACCCGTTCCGGCACCGGCTTGGTCTTGTCGAGCCTGCTCCACACCGGCATCGTGATGAAGAAGGCGAAATAGAGGAAGGTCAGCACGCGGCCAATGATTGCCTCGACCGGGTCCGTGCCCGGGCCGGCGCCGATCTTGGCCAGCCACACGAAGCTGACCACGAACATCGCCAGCATCGCCCAGCTCAGCGGCCCGCGGTAGCGGTACGACCTGACCGGGGACTTGTCCAGCCACGGCACCAGGAACAGCATCACGATGGCGCCGAACATCACCAGCACGCCCCACAGCTTGATCCCGAAGAAGGAGGGGATCACGCGCAACATCGCGTAGTACGGCGTGAAGTACCACACCGGCTTGATGTGCGCCGGGGTGACCAGCGGGTTGGCCTCGGTGAAGTTGTCGTGCTCCAGGAACCAGCCGCCGAAGGTGGGCGCGAAGAAGATGATGAAGGCCGCGATGATCAGGAAGAAGCCGACCCCGACCAGGTCCTTGACCGTGTAATAGGGATGGAACGGGATGCCGTCGGCCGGCTTGTTCGCGTCCCAGCGGTTGCCCTTCGGGCCCTTCTTGATGTCCACGCCGTCGGGGTTGTTGGACCCGACCTCGTGCAGCGCGCCCAGGTGCAGGACCACCAGCAGCAGCAACACCAGCGGCAGCGCGATGACATGCAGCGCGAAGAAGCGGTTGAGGGTTGCGTCGCCGGGGTTGAAGTCGCCCATGATCCATTGGGTCAGGCCGCCACCGATCACCGGGATGGCGCCGAACAGCGAGATGATCACCTTGGCGCCCCAGTAGGACATCTGGCCCCAGGGCAGCACGTAGCCCATGAAGGCCTCGGCCATCAGCACCAGGTAGATCACCATGCCCAGCAGCCAGACCAGTTCGCGCGGCTTGCGGTAGCTGCCGTACATCAGGCCGCGGAACATGTGCAGGTAGACCACGATGAAGAACAGCGAGGCGCCGGTGCTGTGCATGTAGCGGATCAGCCAGCCCCACTCCACGTCGCGCATGATGTACTCGACCGAGCCGAAGGCATCGGCGGCGCTCGGCTTGAAGTGCATCGTCAGGAAGATGCCGGTCACGATCTGGTTGACCAGCACCAGCAGGGCCAGCGAACCGAAGTAGTACCAGAGGTTGAAGTTCTTCGGCGCGTAGTACTCGGTCATGTGCTTGCGGTACGCCGGCATC
>CAMLJA010000074.1 GCA_946480065.1 uncultured Thermomonas sp.
CCAGATCTACACCCACCTCGACTTCCAGCACCTGGCCAAGGTGTACGACGCGGCGCATCCGCGGGCGAAGCGGAAGCCGTAGGCTCCTCGCTCCGCGCGGCGGGGCGGTTGCCGCCGCTCCCGCGAGTCGTCTAGGACCCAGGCCGCGGGCGCGCGGCCTGCATGCCGCGCCCGGCAACCGCCCCGCCGCCGCCGCGCCCATGCGGGGATCCTGCATGGGTGGCAGCGGATGCCCATCGCTTCCGCTTGAACCTTCCCGACGCATCCCCACATCGGACTCTCGAAGGAGAGACCGATGGACCCCAGCCAGAACCCCAACGTGTTCCACGCCACCACCATCTGCTCGGTGCGCCGCGACGGTCAGGTGGTGATCGCCGGCGACGGCCAGGTCACGCTCGGCCACACGGTGATGAAGGCCAACGCGCGCAAGGTGCGCCGGCTCGGCAAGGACGGCCGCGTGCTGGCCGGTTTCGCCGGCGCCGCCGCGGATGCGTTCACCCTGTTCGAGCTGTTCGAGGCCAAGCTCGAGAAGCACGGCCAGCTGACCCGCGCCGCGGTGGAGATGGCCAAGGATTGGCGCACCGAGCGCCGCTTCGGCAAGCTCGAGGCGCTGCTGGCGGTGGCCGATGCCGACACCTCGCTGATCATCAGCGGCACCGGCGACGTGATCGAGCCGGAGGACGGGCTGATCGCGATCGGCTCAGGCGGCATGTACGCCCTGTCCGCCGCGCGCGCGCTGCTGGCGCATACCGCGCTGGACGCCAGGACCATCGCCACCGAGGCGCTGGGCATCGCCGGCGACGTCTGCATCTACACCAACCGCAACATCGTGGTCGAGCAGCTCTGAGCGCCCGCCGAATCCGACCCACGGGAGCGCACCGCAGGGGCACGATGGCTTCCTGCGAGGTCACGCGAATGCGTTCGCGCCCCTGCGGTGCGCTCCTACAACGGAACACAACGACATGACCGATTCCTCCTCCATGACCCCGCGCGAGATCGTCGCGGAACTCGACTGCCACATCGTCGGGCAGCACGCTGCCAAGCGCGCGGTGGCCATCGCGCTGCGCAACCGCTGGCGCCGCGCGCAGCTGCCGGCCGAGCTGCGCAACGAGGTGATGCCGAAGAACATCCTGATGATCGGTCCCACCGGCGTGGGCAAGACCGAGATCGCGCGCCGGCTGGCGACGTTGGCCAACGCGCCGTTCGTGAAGGTGGAAGCCACGCGCTTCACCGAAGTCGGCTACGTGGGCAAGGACGTCGAGCAGATCATCCGCGACCTCGCCGACACCGCGGTGAAGCTCTACCGCGGCCAGGCCAAGCAGCGCGTGCGCAGCCAGGCCGAGGAGCGCGCCGAGGAGCGCATCCTCGACGCCCTGCTGCCGCGCCGCGAGGCCGCGCCTGCATTCGGCTTCAATCCATCCGGGACCACCACGGTGGACATCGGCGCGGAACCGTCCGCGCAGGAATCCTCCACCCGGCAGAAGCTGCGCAAGCAGCTGCGCGCCGGCGAGCTGGACGCGCGCGAGATCGAGCTCGACCTCAGCATGAACATCGGCGTGGACATCATGGCCCCGCCGGGCATGGAGGAAATGGGCCAGCAGCTGCGGCAGATGTTCAGCCAGATCTCCGGCGGCAAGACCCACAAGAAGTCGATGACTATCCAGGCCGCGCGGCCGCTGCTGATCGAGGAGGAGGCCGGCAAGCTGGTCAACGAGGACGAGGTGCGCGAGGCCGCGATCGAGGCCTGCGAGCAGCACGGCATCGTCTTCATCGACGAGATCGACAAGGTCGCCAAGCGCAGCGAGGGCATGGGCGCGGACGTGTCGCGCGAGGGCGTGCAGCGCGACCTGCTGCCGCTGGTGGAAGGCAGTACGGTCAGCACCAAGTACGGGCCGGTCAGGACCGACCACATCCTGTTCATCGCCAGCGGCGCGTTCCACCTCGCCAAGCCCTCCGACCTGATCCCGGAGATGCAGGGCCGCTTCCCGATCCGGGTGGAGCTCAGCGCGCTGGGCAAGGACGACTTCGTGCGCATCCTGACCGAGCCCAAGGCGGCGCTGACCACGCAGTACGTGGAGCTGATGGGCACCGAGGGCGTGGCGCTGTCGTTCGCGCCGGAGGCCATCGAGCGCCTCGCCGAGATCGCCGCGCACGTCAACGAGCGCCAGGAGAACATCGGCGCGCGCCGCCTGCACACCGTGCTGGAGCGGCTGCTGGAGACGCTGAGCTTCGAGGCGCCGGACAAGGGCGGCCAGGTGGTGGTGGACCGCGCCTACGTGGACGCGCGCCTGGGCGAACTGGCGCAGGACCCGGACCTGAGCCGCTACATCCTCTGACGCCCGGCGAGGGCCCTCGACACGATCGCGCGCCGCGCGCCGTCCTCCCCCGCGGTGGGGGAGGGTTCGGTCAGGCTACTTGCCGGCGTTGCGCGGGTCGTCCTTCGGGTCGACGTAGTGGATCGCGAACGGGCCCATGCTCTGGATCTGCACCACCGCGCCGCCGGTCGAGGTGGCCTGGTGCTGCATGCGCGCCGGCAGGTTCACGAAATCGCCGGGCGCCAGCGCGGCGTCGTCCGCCGTCCCGGCCTCGCCCATCGACAGGCTGAGGTCGCCCTCGAGCAGGGTCACGGCCTCGTCGGTCGGGTGCCAGTGCCGCGGCACCCGGTAGCCCGGCGGCATCTTCAGGCGGATGGTGAAGCTGCCTTCCTTGCCCGGGTCGCCCGAGAGCACCGCGAACTCCGCCCCCGCCGGGAGCATCGGCGGCCCCGCGCCCCAGGCGGTGGACGCGGCGCGGGTCACCGCATGCGGCATCGCGGCATGCGCCATGTGCTGGCCGGGACCGGCGGCGAACGCGCCGCCCGCGCAGGCAAGCAGCAGCAACAGGACAGGTTTCATCTCTGGATCTCCACGGTCTGCGGCAGGGAGCGCCGCATCCGGGGCAACGCGGGCGCGCGCCCGGGTCGGCCGCGATCGCGCATTCAGGGGCCGCCTCAGTCCGCCCGCACCCGCCAGGCCTCGGTCAGGGAGATGGCGCCGCTGCGGGCCAGGTCGACGGCGGCGCGGGTGATGGGGCGCATGCCTTCCTCCAGCGCGGCGCGATGGATGGCGTCGGCCTCGGCGCCGGGGACGATGAGTTCGCGCAGGCGCGGGCTGACCACCATCAGCTCGTACACGGCGCGGCGGCCGTGGACGCCCAGGCCCTCGCACTGGCTGCAGCCGCGGCCGCGGTGGAACACCTCGTCGGCGCCCACGTCCAGCAGCGCGCGCACGTGCGGGTCGGGCGGCTCGACCTCGCGGCAGTGCGCGCAGGTCAGCCGCACCAGCCGCTGCGAGATCACCGCCAGCAGGCTGGCGCGCAGCAGGTAGGGTTCCACGCCCAGGTCGAGCAGGCGGGTGACGGTGGTGGCGGCGGTGTTGGTGTGCAGGGTGCTGAGCAGCAGGTGGCCGGTGAGCGCGCTCTCCACCGCGACGTCGGCGGTCTCGCGGTCGCGGATCTCGCCGACCATGATCACGTCGGGGTCGTGGCGCAGGAAGTTGCGCATGGCGCTGGCGAAGGTGAAGCCGGCGGCGCGGTTGACCTGCATCTGCTGGATCTCGGCGACGTGGAACTCCACCGGGTCCTCGATGGTGAGGATGTTGATGCGCTGCCTGCGCAGCTCCAGCAGCATCGCGTACAGGGTGGTGGACTTGCCGCAGCCGGTGGGGCCGGTGGCCAGGAACATGCCGTGGCTGCGGCTCATCACGTCGTCGATGCGCACGCGGTCCTCCGGGTCTAGGCCGAGCTGGTCTAGGTTCCACAGACCCTCGCGGGCGTCCAGCAGGCGCACCACCACGCTTTCGCCGTGGACCGCGGGCAGCACCGAGATGCGCAGGTCGACCCGGGTGCCGTCGTCGGCCATGTAGGTGGTGCGGCCGTCCTGCGGGCGGCGGTGCTCGGCCAGGTTCATCCCGCCCAGCACCTTGATCCGGCTGACCACGGCCGGATGCAGCGCGCGCAGCAGGCTGCGCACCGGCACCAGCTCGTCGTCGATCCGGAACAGCACGTCGGTGCCGTCCTTGCCCGGCCGCAGGTGGATGTCGGAGGCGCGGCGGGCCACCGCGTCGGCCAGCAGCGTCTGCACGATGCGCACCACCGGCTGCTCGCGCGCCAGCCGCTGCGCCTCGGCCTCGCTGGTCTCGGCGGCGGCGCCGGGGTCCAGGCCGAGCAGGCGGGCGGTGTCGCGGTCCTCCACCTGGTCGTAGCTGCGGGCGATCGCGGCGCGGATGCCGCGCGCGGTGGCGGCCAGCGGCAGCAGCCTGTCCTGGGTGACGAACTCCAGCGCGGCCAGGGCCTCGCCGTCGGACGGGTCCTCCATCGCCGCGGCCAGGAACCCGCCCTCCGCGCGCAGCGGCACGATCCGCAGGCGGCGCGCCACGTCGGGCGAGAGCAGGGCGGTCGCGGCGGGGTCCGCGGGCACCTCCGGCAGCCGCACCAGCGGCACGCCCAGCTGCTGCGCGGCGCGGTAGGTGCGTTCGCCGGCGTCGTCGCCGCTGGCCAGCCACGCGGCCAGCGAGACCCCGCCGGCGCCGGCCTCGTTGAACGCCTTGCGGCGGTTGCGCGCCAGGTAGTCCGCCAGCGCGGCGGCGTCCGCGATCAGCGGCGGGGCGGCGGGAGGGGCCGGCCGGCGTTCGCCCATGGCGCTGCTCCTTCGGGGACTGCCCGCATTCTGGCGCTTCCCGGCCGCCGCGCCTTGCGCGGGATCAAGCCGGGCGGTGCGATAATCCGGGCATGAGCGAGCCAAGCGAATCCCCCGGCACCACCCATTTCGGCTACCGCGAGGTGCCGGTGGCGGAGAAGCGCAAGCTGGTGGGCGAGGTGTTCTCGTCGGTGGCCGGCAAGTACGACCTGATGAACGATGCCATGTCGCTGGGCATCCACCGGGTCTGGAAGCGCTACTTCGTGGCCACCGCGCAGGTGCGCGCCGGCGACCGCGTGCTGGACCTGGCCGGCGGCACCGGCGACGTGGCCGCGCTGCTGCGCGACCGGGTGGGCGAGGCCGGCGAGGTGGTGCTGGGCGACATCAACGGCGACATGCTGCGCGTGGGCCGCGACCGCATGACCGACCGCGGCCTGGTGCGCGGCTTCGGCTACGTGCAGTGCAACGCCGAGGCGCTGCCGTTCCCCGACGCCAGCTTCGACCTGGTCACGATCGCCTTCGGCCTGCGCAACGTCACCGACAAGGACGCCGCGCTGCGCGAGATGCTGCGGGTGCTGAAGGTGGGCGGGCAGGCGCGGGTGCTGGAGTTCTCGGCGGTCACCGCGGACTGGTTCAAGCCGATCTACGACTTCCACTCGTTCCAGGTGCTGCCGCGGCTGGGCCGGCTGTTCGCCGGCGACGCCGGCAGCTACCGCTACCTGGCGGAATCCATCCGCAAGCACCCGCCGCAGGCCGAACTGCAGGCGATGATGGAGGCCGCCGGCTTCGCGCGCTGCGGCTACCGCAACCTCAGCGCCGGGATCGTCGCCGTGCACACCGGCTACAAGGCCTGACGCGATGCCCGACGCGCCGCTGAAGACCTTCCGCGACAGCCGCTGGCGGTATTCGCAGTTCGTGCTGCTGGGGCTGGCCGCCGCCGGCCTGGCGAAGTGGCTGACGCCGCTGGCCTGGCCGATGGCGCTGGCGGCCGGGGCGGCGGTCGGCGCCGCCTACCTGCTGTTCGAGAAGCGGCGCGGCGTGATCTAGGGGCAAGGGCGCGCGGCCCGTTGCCCCGCCCGGTCCGTCCCTACGGCTGCCAGCCGTAGCTCAGCTTGAGGAACACGCTGCGGGTGTCGCCGAACAGCTCGCGGTGGTCGTCGTCCATGAACGCGCCGTACGAGGCGCCGGCGTACAGCGCGGTGCGCGGGTTGATCTTGTACGAATAGACGACCTGGCCGGCCCAGTCGCGCGAGGTCTCGTTGACCGCGTCCGGGTACAGCGCCGGGTCTCGCAGCACCTCGCTGCCCTGCAGGGTGACGCGCAGGCGCTGGCGCGGGTCCAGCTGCCAGCTGCCGCCGGTGTTGACCACCGTGGCCTGGAACGCGGTGCCGCCGTCGCGCCGCATGCGCTGCCGCATCACGTCCCAGTCCAGCGCGATGCCGCGGCCGAAGTTGGCACTGCCCGACAGTTCCAGCATGGTGCGGCGGCCGGTGCGGTCCGCGGCCAGGTCCAGCATCTCGCCCACCTGCACGTAGGCGCCGAGCTGCAGGTTGCCGGTGGGGCGGAAGCCGCCGTCGACGTCGGCGTACCACTCGTCGAACAGCCGCCCGTGCCAGAAGCGCACGCGCTTCAGCCCGTGCAGGCCCATGCCGCTCTGCTTGGGGCCCTGGGCGTTGACCCTGGCCTCCCACTCGCGCTCCAGCAGCTGGCCGTCGTAGCGGTGGGTGACGTCGAAGTCGGCGTAGACGTTGATGCGGTTGAACGCCTTGTCGTCGCGGAACCAGCTGTGGCCGCCGCCGAGCAGCGACTTGTCGTAGCCCACCTGGCCCATGAAGCCGAGGTCGGCGCGGAAGCCGGGATCGATGTCCACGTGCCAGGCGTCGAAGTTCCAGTTGCGGTTGCTGAAGGCGTACTCGGCGCGCCAGGCGTTGCCGGAGGGCGTGGGGTCGTCGCCGAGCTCGTCCCGGTAGCCGTCCACGATGTCGGTGGGGTATTCGGACTGGCTGTGCAGGAACTGCGCGGTGGCGGTGTGCGCGCCCTGCTTCCAGCGCGCGTCCACCCCGGCCACGTTGTTGGCGTAGTCGTCGCCGCGGCGGAAGGTGCCGATGGCGCCCACGCTGACGTGGGTGTCGAAGTCGTAGCGGTAGCGGCCCACCGCCACGTCGGCCTGCTGGTCCAGCTGCTCGAAGCCGGAGCCCAGCACGCCCGGCACCAGCAGCAGGGTGGTGGCGTCGCGCGCGACGATCGCGCCGTAGGCGCCGCTGCCGGTGCGGCCGGTGACGCGCAGGCCGTAGTCGGGGTCGGCGATCTGGCGGGTGTAGAGCACGTCGAACTGGCTGGTGAAGTAGTCCGCGCCCTCCAGGAAGAACGGCCGCTTCTCCTGGTAGAACAGGGCGAAGCTGTCGTTGAAGTTCAGCTGCAGCTGGTCGGTCTCCACCTGCGAGAAATCCGGGTTCAGGGTGGCGTTGAGGGTGATCGCCGGCGACGGCGCCCAGCTCACGTCCACGCCCGGCTCGATGCTGGTGTCGGTGCCGCCCCAGGGCGTGCCCGCGGCGTCGCGGCTCTGGGTGGTGCCCACGGTCAGGGTGGGCACGATCTCCAGGTTGCGGCCCTGCTGCGCGCCGGCCAGGCCCTCGTACTTGCCCCATTCGCACTGGAAGCAGTTGGAGTCGCGCGGGACCTTGTGGCTGGTGAGCTGGTGGCGCTTGTCGCGCGGCCAGCTGCGGAACAGCGAGATGCCCCACTGCTGGTCGCCGCCGCCGCGCGGGAAGCGCAGGGTGGAGAACGGGATGCGGATCTCCACCTCGTAGCCGTCCGCGGTGATGCGCCCCGCGCTGGTCCACAGGCCGTCCCAGCTGGGGTCTTCCTGGTTGTTGCTGTTGGTCTCGTCGCGGATCAGGTCGGCCTGCACGCCCAGCGGGTTCACCACCAGCTCGTAGCCGCGGCGGTGGTCGTTGAAGGTGTCCAGGAACACGCCCACCCAGTCGTCGTTGAAGGCGGTGTCGCGGTCGCGCAGGTGGGCGCGGATCTTGGACGGGTCGGGGTCCTGCGCGTGGAAGGCCACGTACAGCGCGTCGGCGGTGTAGCCCAGGCGCACCGTGGTCTTCACCGGCGCCGGGGTGTTGTCGCCGGGCTGGATGTCGTAGGCCACCTGCTGCACCAGGGCGTCGCCCCAGGCGGCCTCGTCGGGGTTGCCGTCGATCGCGATCTCGCCGCTCAGCAGCGGGATGCGGCCGCCCGGCACGTAGGCCGGCGGCGCGGCGGCGGGGGCATCGCTGGGGTCGCCGGCGTGGGCGAACGGTGCGCACAGCAGCAGGGCGGCGGCCAGGGCGTGCGGCTTCAGGGCGGCGGGTTTCAAGCGTCTCTCTCCGTGAGGCGGTGGGGCGATATCCAAGGGATGCCCCGGCCGTCGCGCGGGTTGCCATGACTGATGGCAGGTGCGGCGCGTGCGGCCGCGCGGCGCCGCGATGGGTCGCGCCGGTGTGCAGGCGGGGTCACGGCGGCGCGGCGCGCCCGGCGCTACACTCGGCGCTTTCCGTTGCAGGGCAGACTTCCGATGCGCCAACTGATCCTGAGCATGTCCGTCGCCGCCGCGCTCGGCGTCGCCGCCACCGGCTGCGAGCGCAGCCCGAGCCCCGCCGCCGGCGCCG
>CAMLJA010000075.1 GCA_946480065.1 uncultured Thermomonas sp.
GAGGGGGTGGAGAACGAGCGGGCGCTGGCGCTGCTGCGGCGCTACCGCTGCGACATGGTGCAGGGCTACCTGTTCAGCGCGCCGCTCGGCAGCGACGCCCTGCTGGCCTGGTGCCGGCGCCATGCGGCGCTTGCGGACGCCGCGCGGCAGGCGCCGGCCTGATCCCGGCCGTGCCCGCGGCCCGCATGGCGGCGGCCCGGCCCGTTGGCCGCCTCCGGCCCGTCTGAATCCGGCTTGACCCGCCCTGGCGCGGCGGTTGCCGGCGCCGGCGGGCCGGGCTATGGTCTGCCCGACACCCACACGGGCGGTGCCGGCAGGCGCCGCCCGTTCGCACATCCGGAGACCCGCCATGCCCACCCCCACCGCCACCCCGCTGCGCCCGCCCCTGCTGCTGTCCCGGCTGGACGTGGAGCGGATCGAGGCGCTGCTGGAGCAGCCGCAGTTCCGCCACCTGGACACCGCCGGGCTGCAGGCGGAGCTGGCGCGGGCCGAGCTGGCCGAACCCGCGCGCATGCCGGCCGACGTGATCACCATGAACTCCACCGCCCTGGTGCGGGTGGAGGACGGCGACCGCGGCGACCACCAGCGCGAGTTGACCCTGGTCTACCCGCGCGACGCCGACGGCAGCGCGGAGAAGGTGTCGGTGCTGGCGCCGGTGGGCACCGCCCTGCTGGGCCTGCGCGCGGGCGACCGCATCGACTGGCCGATGCCGGGCGGCCGCAGCGCGCGGCTGGAGGTGCTGGCGATCCGCCACCAGCCCGAGGCCGCGGGCGAACTGCACCGCTGAGCTCGGCGGCTCAGGCCTGGGTCCAGTCCACCTCCGGCAGCGCCTCGAACCCGGGGCGCGCGAACAGGAAGCCCTGGAACAGGCCCACGCCCATCCCGCGCAGCAGCGCGTATTCCGCCGCGGTTTCCACGCCCTCGGCGATCGCCTCGATGTCCAGCGCGCGGCACACCCCCAGGATCCCGCGCACGATCGCCTGGCGCACCGGGTCGGCGTCGATCGCGCGCACCAGCGCCATGTCCAGCTTGATGATGTCGGGCTGGAACTCGGCCAGCAGGTTGAGCCCGGAATAGCCGGCGCCGAAGTCGTCGATGGCGGTCTTGAACCCCTGCCGCTTGTACTCGCGGATGATGCCCTTCAGGTGCTCCTTGTCCACCAGCTCCTCGTTCTCGGTGATCTCGAAGATCAGCTGCGAGGTGGGGAAGCCGAAGCGCCGCGCCGCCTCCAAGGTGGCGCGGATGCAGGTCGCCGCCTGGTACACGGCGTTGGGCAGGAAGTTGATGCTGACGTAGCACGGCACCGCCAGCCGCGCCGCCAGCTCCACCGCCTTCACCCGGCACGACTGGTCGAACACGTAGCGGTTGTCCGGCGTAACCTGGGCCAGGATGGCCGCCGCCGGCTCGCCGCCGGTGCCGCGCACCAGCGCCTCGTAGGCGAACACGCTGCGCGTGCGCACGTCCAGGATCGGCTGGAACGCCATGGTGAAGGAGAACGGAAGCGGCGCTTCCGGCCGGCAGGCGTTGCACGGCGGTAACGGGCGGGGTTCGTCGGTCATCGCGGTCACTCGCTGCCACGGGCGCGTGGCCTGCCGAGGATACGGGATGCGGCGCGCGAAGCGCGTCGCCTCAGCCGGCGGCGCGGCGCCAGGCGGAGATCGCGGGCGGACCCTGCAGGAGTTCCCCGGCGCTGGCGATGAAGGCCCGGAGCGCGGGGGCGTCCATGTGCGGGCCGAAGAAATGCCCGGCGCTGGACCAGCGCTCCAGCAGCAGGATGGCCTCCTGTTCCGGGTCCACCAGCAGCTCGATCCCGCGGCACTCCGGATCGCCCGCCACCACCTGCGCCACCAGCGCGCGGATCCGCGCCAGCGCCTGGTCGAACCGGCCTGCCGCGGCCTGGTAGCGCACCAGCATCACCACGTCGTCCCGCATCGCATCCGTTCCCCTGCTTCCACCAGCGTTCCAACGGCGGCCGCGCACCGCTGCGGCCAGCGCGGCGCCGCGCGCTCAGATCCAGCGGCGCCAGCGCGCCACCAGCAGCGCCGCGGCGGTGAAGCCGCCCATCGCGCAGACCGCGGTCCAGAAGCCGCGCGCACCGGCCTCGAAGAACGGCGCCTGAAAGTTCATCCCCAGCACGCCGGCCACCAGTGCCAGCGTGCCCAGCAGCACGGTGACGAAGGTCAGCACGCGCATGGTGTCGTTGGTGCGCTCGGCGCTGCGCGAGGAATACAGCTCGAAGGTGCCCACCACCAGGTCGCGCGCGTTCTCCACCGCGTCCATGGCGCGCTCGAAGCGCTGTTCCAGCGCGCGGAAATGGCGGTCCACGTGGGTGTCGGCATCCGGCCGGAAATCCGGCCGCGCCATCGCGCCGAACACCGCGCGGTGCGGCGCCAGCAGCCGGCGCAGGCGCGATGCGGCGCGCCGCAGCCGGGCCAGCTCCGGCAGGCAGTGGCGGTGGCGGCGGCTGGCGAGCAGCGACACTTCGAGCCGGTCGACCTCCGCCTCCAGCTTGCTGACCGCGTCCAGGTAGCCGTCCACCAGCCACCCCAGCAGCGAGGCGGCGAAACTCTCCGCGCCAAGCGCGCCGATCCGGCTGTCGGCCTGCTCGCGCGCGCGCAGCGCGTCCAGGAAGCCCAGCCCGCCGACATGCACGCTGATCACCACCCGCTGGCCGCACAGCAGCAGCAGTGGATGGCCGCCGAAGCGCACGCCGTCCTCGGATTCCACCGCCACCGCCTGCACCAGGAACCAGTCGTCATGGTTGCGCAGCGAGGCGCCGCCGCCGGCGTCCAGGCCGCGCGCCTCCAGGCCGCGCATGCCCAGGCGCCGGGCCAGCGGCAGGGCAGCCTCCAGCGCCGAGGGCACGGCGCCCGCCTCCACGTCCACCCACAGCAGCTGGTCCTGGCCGGGCGATGCGCCCTCCAGTTCGTCCGCGGACAGCGCGCGGTCGGGCCCGCGGGTGTCGAACAGCACCGCGCGCACCTGCGCGGGCCGGTTCGTTTCCTGGTTGCCGCCGCTGCCGTCCTTCGCCATCCGCGCATCAGCGCACAGGCGGGATCAACGCCGCGCAAAGGTCCGGTTCACGCGCGCCCGGCGCTCCACAGCGCGTACACCAGCAGCAGGCCGAAGCCCAGCTTGGCCGCCACCACCCCCGCCAGCCCCAGCCACAGCGGCCAGGCCGGTTCGGACGGACGGGGCGTGCGCGGGGGCCGCGGGTCGCTGGTGTCCATGGGCGCGCTGCTTCCGGTTCGGATGCATGGCGATACGCACGGCGGGGACCGCCGGATGCCGGCCTACATCTCCGGCGCGGACGCGTTGATGGCCCGGCCGGGTGCCTGCGCGCGCTGCATGCCCGCATCGGCTGGCGCGGCGTTGACGCCCAGCGCGGCGGCCGCAGGCAGCGACGCCGTCGCAGGAGCAGCCGGGGGCGATCCCGGGCGCGGCGGCCGCGCGTGCGCGACCGGCGCCACGTCGTCCGGGGGCGACACGACCGCGCGGTAGGCCAGCAGCATGCCGGCGAACACCAGCGCGGCCCCCGCCAGCTTCGCCAGCCACATGGCATCCCCGGCCGCGTCGGCGGGCGCCGGCGCCATTCCGTGGCCGCGCACCGGCCAGTCCCAGTCCATCGGCGAACGGCGCGCCGCCGGCGGCAGGGCCAGCAGCGCGTCGGGCACCGGCCCCAGCATCCGCCGCAGCGCCTCGCCATCGACCAGCTCGACCCGGCCATCGCCGGCCGCGGCGGCGAGCGCGGCCGGGCTGAACGCCCCGCAGGCGACCAGCACGCCACCGTTGGCGCCTTCGCGCTCCATCAAGATGCGCAGGTCGCGGACCGCCTCCGCGGGAACCGGGCGGGCATTCCACTGCGGGCAGCACACCAGCCGCAGGGCAGCATCGTCATCGCGGCGCAGCTTCAGGACGATGCCGGCGCCGGTGCCGCAATGCTCCACGCGATGGCCGCGGCCGCGGTAATGCACCGCCAGCATCGCCTCCAGCTGCTCCCACGGCAGCCGTGCCAGCGCGTCCTGCGGTCGGCTTGCGTCCCCGAATCCGAACATCGGTCCCTCCCCCGCGCCGACGGTACGGCAGCAGGGGCGTCATTCCCACGTTCAGATTGCACATCGCGGGCGCCGCGGGCGCCGGCGGATCAGCCTTCCAGCAGCGCGCGCAGCTGGGACACGGTGGCACCGTCCTCGATCACCACTTCCTCGCCCGCCAGCAGCGGCGCGAAGGCCGTTCCCACCAGCGCGCGCAGGCCGCGTTCGGCCAGGTCCAGCGAACCGGCGTAGGCCAGGGAGCCCAACCGGTGTGCGCAGTCCAGCGAGGGCTGCATGCACAGCGGGACCAGCACCATCGATCCGGGCGACCCGGCCGAGGCATACACCCCCAGCCGCACCACGTCCGCATCGGCAACTCGTTCGGGCACGTCGCGCATCTGGACGGCTCCCGGTTTGTGCGGACGGGCAGTCTGCGCCCGGCGCGGGCGGCTGTCACGCCGGTGCATTCATGTAGCTGAAGGCGCTACGGCAGCAGTGTGATCCCGAACGGCCGCAGCGCCAGCGCGAACAGCCAGAAGCAGGCCACGGTGATGGCCGCGCTGGCCGCCAGCGTGGGCCAGAACCCCAGCCGCGGCAGCAGCATCGGGAACGCCAGGAACATCGGCAGCGTGGGCAGCACGTACCAGAACGTGTACCAGGCGTGGTTGGCGATCTTCGCCTGCGGCTGCTTCTCCACGTACAGCCAGACCAGCGCCAGCAGCGTGACCAGCGGCAGCGCCGCCACGAACCCGCCCAGCCGGTCGCTGCGCTTGGCCGCCTCGGACACCGCCACCACCACCGCGGCGGTGATGAGGTACTTGCTGATCAGCCAGGCCATGGGTTCCGGATTGCTGCGAAGGGGTGGTGCGGATTGTCGCCGCATCCGCCCTCAGCCCAGCAGCCGGTCCACCTGCCGGAGCAGGTGGGGGACGCAGGCGTGGGCCAGGGTCCAGGCCTGGGCGAGTTCACCGGCGGGCGCCCCGGCGCCGCCGGCGCGGGCCAGGTGGCGGCCGGCGGCGATCAGGCGCGGGGCGTGGTCGAGTTCGGCCAGCAGGGCGGGCGCGTCGCGGCCCAGGGCGGCCAGGGCCTGGGCCAGACGCTCCAGCGGCGGGTCGATGCCGGCGCGCACCGCGGGATCGTCGCGGTACTGCGCCCCGTCGCGGCCGGCCATGCCGGCGGCCAGTGCCGCCGCGGCGGCCTGGACCTGGCGCAGCGCGTCGCGGGCCGGCGGTGGCGTGGCGGGCGTCATGGCGCAAGGGTAGCGCGGTCCGGCACCGGCCACGCCGGCGGACAGGCACGGGACCGAACGGGCGGCGGGACGGCGGGCGCCGGCCGATAGAATGGGCGCATGACCGAAGACGCCATCCGCCCGGCCTTCCACGGCCACGAACAGATCCCGCTGCGCGAATACGCCGAGCGCGCCTACCTCGACTACTCGATGTACGTGGTGCTCGACCGCGCCCTGCCCTTCCTCGGCGACGGGCTGAAGCCGGTCCAGCGCCGCATCATCTACGCCATGAGCGAACTCGGCCTGGCCGCGTCCGCCAAGCCCAAGAAGTCCGCGCGCACCGTGGGCGACGTGATCGGCAAGTACCACCCGCACGGCGACTCCGCCTGCTACGAGGCGCTGGTGCTGATGGCGCAGCCGTTCTCCTACCGCTACCCGCTGATCGACGGCCAGGGCAACTTCGGCTCCAGCGACGACCCGAAGTCGTTCGCGGCGATGCGCTACACCGAATCCAAGCTGTCGCCGATCGCAGAGGTGCTGCTGGGCGAGCTGGGCCAGGGCACCGCCGACTGGACGCCCAACTTCGACGGCACCCTGGAGGAGCCCACCTGGCTGCCGGCGCGGCTGCCGCATCTGCTGCTGAACGGCACCACCGGGATCGCCGTCGGCATGGCCACCGACGTGCCGCCGCACAACCTCAACGAGATCGTCAGCGCCTGCGTGCGCCTGCTGGACGACCCGGACGCGACGGTGCGCGACCTGTGCGAGCACGTGCGCGGCCCCGACTACCCCACCGCGGCGGAGATCATCACCCCGGCCGCCGACCTGCTGGCGATGTACGAGACCGGCGCCGGCTCGGTGCGCGCGCGCGGCGTGTACGTGCGCGAGCACGCCAACATCGTCATCACCGAGCTGCCCTACCAGGTCAGCCCCAGCAAGATCATCGAGCAGATCGCCCAGCAGATGCGGGCCAAGAAGCTGCCGTGGCTGGAGGACATCCGCGACGAGTCCGACCACGCCAATCCCACCCGCATCGTGCTGGTGCCGCGCAGCAACCGGGTGGACGCCGAGCAGCTGATGGGCCACCTGTTCGCCACCACCGACCTGGAGAAGAGCTACCGGGTCAACATGAACGTGATCGGCCTGGACGGGCGTCCGCAGGTGAAGCACCTGAAGATGCTGCTGTCGGAATGGCTGGCGTTCCGCCAGGACACCGTCACCCGCCGCCTCAAGCACCGCCTGGACAAGGTCGAGCGCCGCCTGCACCTGCTGGAAGGCCTGCTGGTGGCGTTCCTCAACCTGGACGAGGTGATCCGCATCATCCGCACCGAGGACGAGCCGAAGGATGCGCTGATCGCGCGCTTCAAGCTGTCCGAGGACCAGGCCGACTACATCCTCGACACCCGGCTCAAGCAGCTGGCGCGGCTGGAGGAAATGAAGATCCGCGGCGAGCAGGACGAACTGGCCGCCGAGCGCGACCGCCTGATCGCCACTCTGGGCAGCAAGGCGAAGCTGAAGAAGCTGGTCAAGGACGAGCTGCTGGCCGATGCCAGGAAGTTCGGCGACCCCCGCCGCAGCCCGCTGGTGGCCCGCCAGGCCGCGCAGGCGCTGGACGAGACCGAACTGGTGGCCAGCGAGCCGATGACGGTGGTGGTCAGCGAGAAGGGCTGGGTGCGCGCCGCCAAGGGCCACGACATCGACGCCGCCGGTCTCAGTTACCGCGAGGGCGACGCGCTGCTGGCGGCGGTGCGCGCGCGCAGCACCCAGCAGGTCGCCTTCCTCGATTCCGCCGGGCGCAGCTATTCCACCGCCGTGCACACCCTGCCCTCGGCGCGCGGCAACGGCGAGCCGCTGACCGGCCGCTTCGCCCCGGCGCCGGGCGCGGTCTTCCAGGCCGTGGCCGCCGGCGCCAACGACGACCGCCTAGTGGTCGCCTCCAGCCACGGCTACGGCTTCGTCACCCGGTTCGAGAACCTGACCGGCCGCAACAAGGCCGGCAAGGCGCTGCTGTCGCTGGCCGAGGGCGGGCAGGTGCTGCAGCCGGCACCGGTGGCGGACCCCGCGGCCGACCGCCTGGTGGCGGTGACCAGCGCCGGCCACGTGCTGGCGTTCCCGGTGGCGGAGCTGCCGGAACTCGACAAGGGCAAGGGCAACAAGCTGATCGAGATCCCGAAGGCCAAGCGCGGCACCGAGCGGGTGGTGGCGATCGCGGTGGTCCCGCCGGCCGGCCGACTGCAGGTGAAGTCCGGCGCGCGCACGATGACGCTGTCGTTCAAGGAGCTGGACGCCTACCTGGGCGTACGCGGCTCGCGCGGCGGCCTGCTGCCGCGCGGCTGGCAGAAGGTGGACGGGCTGGCGGTGGAGGCCTGACCGGTGCAGCGGCGGCGAGACCGTCGCGCGTTCCGCGCAGCGGCATTTCGAGCCGCGTAGCGGAATGCGCGGCGGTAGGCGCCGCCGATCCGAGGAGACACGCATGCAACCCGAATTCTGGCAACAGCGCTGGGCCGACCGGCAGATCGGCTTCCACCAGGGCACGCCCACGCCGCTGCTGCTCAAGCACTGGCCGGCGCTGGCGGTGCCCGCGGGCGCCACCGTGTTCGTGCCGCTGGCCGGCAAGTCGCTGGACATGGCCTGGCTGGCCGGCCAGGGCCATCGCGTGCTGGGCGTGGAGCTGTCGCAGATCGCGGTGGACGCCTTCTTCGCCGAGCACGGGCTGGTGCCCGAGGTCGAGGAGACCCGCTACGGCCGGCACCACCGCGCCGGGGGCATCGAACTGATCCGTGGCGACGCCTTCGGGCTGGACGCCGGCCTGCTGGCGCAGTGCGTGGCGGTGTTCGACCGCGCCGCGCTGATCGCGCTGCCGCCCGACCTGCGCCGCCGCTATGCCGGCGAGCTGTACGCGCGGCTGCCGGCCGGCTGCCGCGGGCTGCTGGTGACGCTGGACTACCCGCAGGCCGAGCGCGAGGGCCCGCCGTTCAGCGTGCCGGACGAGGAGGTGCGCGCGCTGTACGGGCGCGACTGGGCGATCGAGCGGCT
>CAMLJA010000076.1 GCA_946480065.1 uncultured Thermomonas sp.
CATCGGCTGCGGCTGGGGCGAGGCGCTGAAGTTCGCGGCCGAGCGCTACGGCGTGCGCGGGGTGGGCGTGACCATCTCGCGCGAACAGGCCGCGCATGCGCGCGCGCTGTGCGCCGGGCTGCGGGTGGAGATCCGGCTGCAGGACTACCGCGAGCTGGAAGCGGGCGCGTTCGAGCGGGTGTTCTCGATCGGCATGTTCGAGCACGTGGGCGCGCGCAACTATCCGGCGTTCTTCGACGTGGTGCGGCGCTGCCTTGACCCGGGCGCCGACCTCGGGGGGCTGGCCCTGCTGCACAGCATCGGCGGCAACGCCTCGGTCGCGTACACCGACCCGTGGATCGCGCGCTACATTTTCCCCAACTCCATGATCCCCTCGGCGGCGCAACTGGCGCGCGCGCTGGAGGGGCGCTTCGTGGTCGAGGACTGGCACGGCTTCGGGCCCGACTACGACCGCACCCTGCAGGCCTGGCGCGACAACATCGAGGCCGCCTGGCCGCGGCTGCCCGCCCGCTACGACGCGCGCTTCCGGCGCATGTGGCGGTTCTACCTGGCGGCGGCCATGGCCAGCTTCCGGACCCGGCGCAACCAGCTCTGGCAGCTGCTGCTGTCGCCGTCGGGGGTGCCGGGCGGGCTGCCCGAGGTGCGCTGAGTCGCAGCCGCTGAGACGCGCCGGCGGCAGCCTGCGCCGGTGAACGCGCAGATCCGCTTCGACTTCAGTCCCCGCGTTCAGGCCGGCCCCGGGCCGGCGCCGGATAATCGCGGGATGACCCTCGCGCCCGCGCTGCAGGCGTTCCACCCGGCGGTGGCCGGCTGGTTCGCGCGCACCTTCCCCGCGCCCACCGACGCCCAGGCGGCGGCGTGGCCGGCGATCGCCGGCGGCCGCGACGTGCTGGTGGCCGCGCCCACCGGCTCCGGCAAGACCCTGACCGCCTTCCTGACCGCGATCGACGGGCTGGTGCGCGAGGGCCTGGCGCACGGCCTGCCCGACGCCACCCTGGTGCTGTACGTGTCGCCGCTGAAGGCGCTGTCCAACGACATCCACCTCAACCTGGAGGCACCGCTGGCCGGGATCCGCGAGGAGTTGGCCCGGCTGGGGCTGCCCGACGTGGCCATCCGCACCGCGGTGCGCACCGGCGATACCCCGCAGGCCGAACGCGCGGCGCTGCGCCGCAAGCCGCCGCACGTGCTGGTGACCACCCCGGAGTCGCTGTACGTGCTGCTGGGCTCGGAATCCGGCCGGGCGATGCTGGGCGCGGTGCGCAGCGTGATCGTGGACGAGATCCACGCGCTGCTGCCGGGCAAGCGCGGCAGCCACCTGGCGCTGTCGCTGGAACGGCTGGACGCGCTGGCCGGCGCGCGCGCGACCCGGGTCGGGCTGTCGGCCACCCAGAAGCCGATCGAGGACGCGGCCCGGTTCCTGGTGGGCAGCGCGCGGGTGGATGCGGACGGCAACGCCGACTGCCGGATCGTCGATATCGGCCACGGCAAGCCGCGCGACCTGGCGCTGGAGCTGCCGCTGGCCCCGCTGGGACCGGTGGCCAGCGGCGAGCAGTGGGAACAGGTGCACGACCGCCTGCAGGCGCTGGCGGAGCAGCACCGGACCACCCTGGTGTTCGTCAACACCCGGCGCATGGCCGAACGCGCCGCCCGCCACCTGAGCGAGCGGCTGGGCAAGGAGCACGTGGCCGCGCACCACGGCTCGCTGTCGAAGGAACTGCGGCTCGACGCCGAGCAGCGGCTCAAGCGCGGCGAGCTGAAGGTGCTGGTGGCCACCGCGTCGCTGGAGCTGGGCATCGACATCGGCGACGTCGACCTGGTCTGCCAGCTGGGCAGCCCGCGCAGCATCGCCGCCTTCCTGCAGCGGGTGGGGCGCGCGCGCCACCACGTCGGCGGGATCCCGAAGGGCCGGCTGTTCGCGACCACCCGCGACGACCTGATGGAATGCGCGGCGCTGCTGGACGCGGTGCGGCGCGGCGAGCTGGACCGGCTGCCGATGCCCGAGGCGCCGCTGGACGTGCTGGCGCAGGTTGTCGTGGCGGAGGTGGCGGCGCGCGACTGGGACGAGGACGCGCTGTTCGCGCTGCTGCGCCGCGCCTGGCCGTACCGCGCGCTGGCCCGCGCCGACTACGACGCGGTGCTGGCGATGCTGGCCCAGGGTTACGCCAGCCGTTTCGGCACCCGCGGCGCGTGGGTGCACCGCGACGGGGTTAACCGCCAGCTGCGCGCCCGCCGCGGCGCCCGTCAGGTGGCGCTGCAGAGCGGCGGCACCATTCCCGAAGTCGGCGACTACGCGGTGCTGCTGGAGCCGGAAAGCATCGGCATCGGCACGGTCAACGAAGACTTCGCGATCGAGAGCCTGGCCGGGGACATCTTCCAGCTGGGCAACGCCAGCTACCGCATCCTGCGGGTGGAGCCGGGCCGGCTGCGGGTGGAGGACGCGCAGGGCGCGCCGCCCTCGATCCCGTTCTGGCTGGGCGAGGCGCCGGGGCGGACCGACGCGCTCTCGCACGCGGTCTCGCGCCTGCGCGAGGAGCTGCAGGACCGGCTGGCCGAAGGCGAGGGGGCGGCGCTGGACTGGTTGCAGGGCGAGGTGGGCCTGTCGGCCGAAGCCGCGCGCCAGCTGCTGGACTACTGCGCCGCCCAGGTGGCGGGCTTCGGGCTGCTGCCCACCCAGCGCCAGCTGGCGATGGAGCGCTTCTTCGACGAGGCGGGCTCCACCCACCTGGTGATCCACGCGCCGTTCGGCAGCCGCATCAACAAGGCCTGGGGGCTGGCGCTACGCAAGCGCTTCTGCCGCAGCTTCAACTTCGAGCTGCAGGCGGCCGCCACCGAGAACGCCATCGTGCTGTCGCTGTCCACCAGCCACAGCTTCCCGCTGGCCGACGTCGCCGGCTTCCTGCATTCGGCAAGCGCGCGCGAGATCCTGGTGCAGGCGTTGCTGGACGCGCCGCTGTTCCCCACCCGGTTCCGCTGGAACGCCAGCACCGCGCTGGCGCTGCCGCGGTTCTCCGGCGGGAAGAAGGTGGCGCCGCAGCTGCAGCGGATGAAGTCGGAAGACCTGCTGGCCACGGTGTTCCCCGACCAGGTGGCCTGCCTGGAGAACATCGTGGGCGACCGCCGGGTGCCGGACCACCCGCTGGTGCGGCAGGCGCTGGCGGACTGCCTGGCAGAGGCGATGGACGCCGAGGGCTGGCTGCAGGTGCTGCGCGGCCTGGAGGACGGGGCCATCGACATCGTGGCGCGCGACCTCACCGCGCCCAGCCCCTTCGCCGCCGAGGCGCTCAATGCCGCGCCGTACGCGTTCCTGGACGACGCGCCGCTGGAGGAACGCCGCACCCAGGCGGTGCAGGCGCGCCGCTTCGGCGATGCCGCCAGCGTGCGCGACCTGGGCCTGCTGGATGCCGACGCGATCGCCGGCGTGCGCGAGGACGCCTGGCCCGAGGTGCGCAGCGCCGACGAGATGCACGAGGCGCTGGTGCAGCTGGGCGCCGTGACCACGGACGAAGCGGCCACGCACGGCTGGACGGCGCCGCTGGACGCGCTGGCCCGGCTGCGGCGCGCCACCTGCGTGCAGGCCGGCGACGGCCTGTGGGTGGCGGCCGAGCGGCTGCCGCAGCTGCAGGCGGTGCATCCCGGCGCGACCCTGGCGCCGGCCATCGCGCCGGCGCCGGGGGCGGAGCCGCCCGCCGACCGCGAGGCGGCGGTGCGCGAACTGGTGCGCGGGCGGCTGGGCGCCAGCGGACCGGTGCGGGCCGGGGCGCTGGCCGCGCTCCTGCAGGTCGATGTCGGCGAGGTCGAGTGCGCGCTGGCCGCGCTCGAACTGGAAGGCACCGCCATGCGCGGCCAGTTCGACCCGGCGCTGGCCGGCGAGCAGTGGTGCGAGCGCCACCTGCTGGCGCGGATCCACCGCAACACCCTGGGTCGGCTGCGACGCGAGATCGAACCGGTGTCGCTGGCCGACGCCGTGCGCTTCCTGTGCGACTGGCAGCACCTGTCCGCGCGCAACCGGCTGCGCGGGCCGGACGCGCTGGCGGTGGCGCTGGGCCAGCTGGAAGGCTGGGAGGCCGCGGCCGGCAGCTGGGAGGCGGAGCTGCTGCCGGCGCGCCTGGCCGACTACGGGATCGACTGGCTGGACGCGCAGTGCAGCGCCGGGCGGGTCGCCTGGGCCCGGCTGCGCCAGCGGGCCGGCGCCGACACCGGCAAGGGCGGCCGCGCGCCGGTGCGGGCCACGCCGCTGGTGCTGGTGCCGCGGCGCGAGCTGGGGCGCTGGGCCGCACTGGCCGGCGCGCAGCCGGGCGGCGACGGACTGTCCTCGCGCGCGCTGCGGGTGGTCGAGGCGCTGCGCAGCCACGGCGCGCTGTTCTTCGAGGAACTGCAGGACGCCAGCGGCCTGCTGCACGTTGAGCTGGAGGAAGCGCTGGCGGAGCTGGTGGCGCGCGGCGCCGCCACCTGCGACAGCTGGGCCGGTCTGCGCGCCCTCCTGCTGCCGCAGGGCAAGCGCCCGCCGGAGGGCGGGCGGCGGCTGCGGCGCGGCGCGATCTCCGGCATCCGCGACGCCGGGCGCTGGAGCCTGGCGCGCGGCGCCGCCGGCCCGGCCGATGCCGAGGCGGTGGAGCACGTCGCGAAGGTGCTGCTGCGGCGCTACGGCGTGGTGGCCTGGCGGCTGCTGGAGCGCGAGGCCGCGTGGCTGCCGCCGTGGCGCGAGCTGGTGCGCGTGTACCGGCGGATGGAGGCGCGCGGCGAGCTGCGCGGCGGGCGCTTCGTGGCCGGGATCGCCGGCGAGCAGTACGCGTTGCCGGAGGCGGTGGCCGGCCTGCGCGAGGTGCGTGCCCGCCCCGGCGATGGCGAATGGATCGCGGTGGCCGGCAGCGACCCGCTTAACCTGGCGGGCACGCTGCTGCCGGGCGAGAAGCTGCCGCGGCAGTCCGGCGCCCGCCTGCTGCTGCGCGACGGCGTGCCGGTGGCGCGCAAGCTGGGCACCCAGGTGGACTTCCTGGTGCCGCTGTCCCCGGACGAGGCGAACGCCGCGCGCCAGCGGCTGCTGCGCGATCCGCGCCTGCTGTCGCACGCGCAGGCGGCGATGCGGGCGCCCGCGCTGGAGCAGCCTGCGGGGCTCTAGCCGGCGAGTGCGCCCAGCGCCACCAGCGCCGCGCCGTTGCAGGCCACCGCGCCGTGGCCCGGACCCAGCCGCAGCGGATGCCCGCCGGTGAAGGCGGAGAAGGCCGGCAGCACCGTGCAGCCCGGCTGCAGCCAGAACGCCGGTGCGCGCGGCTGGCCGGGCAGCTTCAGCACCGGGTGCAGGTGGCCGCAGAGCACGTGCCCGCGCGGGTCGCGCCCGGGCGCGTGGCGCAGCACGAACGGCCCGTCGACCACCGCGTCGCCCGGCAGCGCGACGTCCAGCCCGGCCCGCGCCAGCGCGCGGTCGTGGTTGCCGTCGACCACCGCGAACGCCACCGCCGGGTGGCGCTCCCGGAACGCCTCCCACGCCTGCCGCCACGACGACAGGTCGGTGCGCCCGTGCAGCACGTCGCCCAGCACCCAGGCCGACGCCGCGCCGGTGGCGTCGATCAGCGCCGACAGCCGCGCCAGGTCGAGCGCGGTGCCGCCGCGCGGCAGCGCGATGCCGGCGGCGCGGAAGGTGTCGGCCTTGCCCAGGTGCAGGTCGGCCAGCAGCAGCCGGCGGCGCGCCGGCCAGTACAGCGCGCGGTCCGCCAGCAGCCGCACCGGTTCGCCGGCCAGCAGCAGCTCCAGCGCCTCAGCCATGCGCGCGCTCCAGCGCCGCGGCGGCGCGGCGCATGCGGGTGCTCCAGTCCTCGGTGCTCAGGCTGCCGCGCATCGCCTCGGCCCACAGCGGGAACGACAGCGGGGTGAGCGACGCCGGCTGCCGCAGCGCCAGTGTCCGCCGCGCGCAGTCGGCCAGGGTGGAACGCAGCGCGCGCACCTCCAGCTGCGCCTCGAACACCTCGCGGCGCGCCTGCTCCAGCAGCAGGTGGCCGGCGTCGAAGCGCGTCAGCACGTCGAACAGCAGCCCGCTGGAGGCCTGCAGCTGGCGCATCGAGCGCGGCGCGCGCCCGGGCAGCGACGGCGGCAGCAGGCCGGCCACGCGGGCGATGTCGCGGAACTGCCGGCGCGCCATCTCGGCCAGGTTGAGGCTGGCCTGCAGGTCTTCCAGCAGCGCGCCTTCGTCCAGCAGCGCGCGCAGCTGCCCCGCGTCCAGCACGTGCCGCGCCTGCGCGGTGATCGCCAGCCCGTAGTCGTTGACCGCATAGGCGAAGGTGTTGGCCTGCAGCCGGCCCCAGCGCAGCGCCAGCAGCGCGGCCAGGCCCTCGTGCACGGCGCGGCCGGCGAACGGGTACAGGAACAGGTGCCAGCCCTCGCGCGTGCCCAGCTGCTCCGCCAGCAGCGTGTCGGGCGCGGGCAGCGCGGACAGCCGCGCCTGCGCGTCCAGCAGCGGCGCCACCGCGCGCAGCTCCGGGGTGTCCCGCGGCCCGGCCAGCGCCGCCTGGACCGCCTCGCCCAGCATGCTGGACAGCGGCATGCGGCTGCCCTGCCAGCGCGGCACGATGCCGTCGTTGCGCCTGGCCAGGCGCACGTAGGCGGTCATGTCCTTCAGCTGCACCAGCTCCAGCGTGCGGCCGGCGAACTGGAAGCGGTCGCGCGGGCGCAGCCGGCCGATGAAGCTTTCCTCCACCGCGCCCAGCCGCGCGCCCTTGGCGAACTGCACCGAGACCTGCCCGTCGCTGGTGATGGTGCCGATCGACAGCCGGTGGCGCAGCGCCAGCTTGCGGTCGACCACCCGGTAGGTGCCGTCGGTCCCGCGCACCACCCGGTGGTAGTCGGGGTAGTGCGCCAGCGCCTGGCCGCCCTGCACGATGAAGTCCAGCACCGCCCGCCAGGTGGCGTCGTCCAGCGCGGCGAAGGCGTGGGTGCCGCGCACCTCGTCCAGCAGTGCGTCGGCGCGGAAGCCGCCGCCCAGCGCCAGGGTCACGCAGTGCTGCGCCAGCACGTCCAGCGACAGCCGCGGCGGCGGGCGCGCCTCGACCCGCCCGGCCTTCAGCGCCTTGCGCGCGGCGGCGTACTCCACCAGCTCCAGCGCGTGGGTGGGCACGCACAGCACGTGGCCGGCCTCGCCGGGGCGGTGGCGGGCGCGGCCGGCGCGCTGCAGCAGCCGCGACAGCCCCTTCGGGCTGCCCAGCTGGATCACCTGGTCCACCGCCGGGAAGTCCACCCCCAGGTCCAGGCTGGAAGTGGCCACCACGCAGCGCACGCTGCCCTCGCGCAGGCCCTGTTCGGCGGCCTGGCGCAGCGCCGGGTCGATCGAGCCGTGGTGCAGCGCCAGCATGGCCGGATCCTCCAGCCACACCGACTGCAGCGCCTTGTGCCACAGCTCCGCCTGCGAGCGGGTGTTGGCGAACAGCAGGGTGCTGCGCACGCCCTGCAGCCGCGCGACCACGCGCTGCAGCTGCGACAGGCCCAGGTGGCCGGCCCAGGGGAAGCGCTCGCCGGCGTCCGGCAGCAGGGTTTCCAGCGTGAGCGAACGCGGCTTCGCGGCGTCGATGATGGGGGCGTCCGGCGCATGCGGCAGCAGCACGTCGCGCGCCTCCGACAGGTTGCCCAGGGTGGCCGACAGCCCCCAGGTGCGGACGGCCGGCGCCAGCGCGCGCACCCGCGCCAGGCACAGCTGCAGCAGCACCCCGCGCTTGTTGCCCAGCAGTTCGTGCCACTCGTCCACGACCACCGCGTGCAGGCCGCGCAGCTGGTCGCCGGTGTCGGGATAGGACAGCAGCAGCGCCAGCGATTCGGGGGTGATCACCAGCACCTCGGCCTGCCCGCTCCGCGCCAGGCGCTTGTCGCGGGCGCTGGCGTCGCCGGTGCGCATCGCCACGGTCCACGGCAGGCCCAGCGCTTCGATCGGCTCGCGCAGCGCGCGGGTGGTGTCGCTGGCCAGCGCACGCAGCGGGGTCACCCACAGCACCCGCGTGCGCGGCGCCGCCGGCTGGCCGCGGCGGGCCCGCGGCTGCGGCGGCTCGCGCAGCGCCTGCAGCAGCGGCCCGCCGAACGCGGCCAGGGTCTTGCCGCTGCCGGTGGGCGTGACCAGCAGGCCGTCGCGCCCGGCCAGGTAGTGGCGCCAGGCGCTGCGCTGGAACGGCGCCGGGGTCCAGCCCTGGCGCGCGAACCAGGCCGCCAGCGGCGCGTCGAAGGCGGCGCGCGGCCGCGCGGCGGCGGTCATCGCGCCAAGGCCT
>CAMLJA010000077.1 GCA_946480065.1 uncultured Thermomonas sp.
TCTCCGCCGGCAGCCTGGTCATGGTGTACCTGGGCCTGGAGATGCTGGCGCTGTGCTCGTACGCGCTGGTGGCGATCGACCGCGACAGCCCGCTGGCCTCCGAGGCGGCGATGAAGTATTTCGTGCTGGGCGCGCTGGCCTCGGGCATGCTGCTGTACGGCATGTCGCTGGTGTACGGCGCCACCGGCAGCATCGACCTGGCCACCATCGCCGCGCGGGCGCCGGCGGTGGCGCAGCCGGTCCTGCTGCTCACCGGGGTGGCGTTCATGGTGGCGGGGATCGCGTTCAAGTTCGGCGCCGCGCCGTTCCACATGTGGCTGCCTGACGTCTACCAGGGCGCGCCGACCCCGATCACCCTGTTCATCGGCTCCGCGCCCAAGCTGGCCGCCTTCGCCATGGCCATCCGCCTGCTCGAAGTGGGCGCCGGCCCGCTGGGCGAGGCCTGGCGGCCGTGGCTGGGCGGCCTGGCCGCGCTGTCGCTGGTGATCGGCAACCTGGTGGCGCTGGTCCAGGCCAACCTCAAGCGCATGCTGGCGTACTCCACCGTCTCGCACGTGGGCTTCCTGTTCCTGGGCCTGGCCGGCGGCGGCGCGGCGGGCTACGCGGCGGCGATGTTCTACGCGCTCAGCTACGCGATCATGGCCGCGGCCGCCTTCGGCGCGATCGTGGTGATGTCGCGCCGCGGCTTCGAGGCCGACCGCATCGACGACTTCAAGGGCCTGAACGCCCGCGACCCCTGGACCGCCGGCCTGGTGCTGTGCGTCATGGCCTCGCTGGCGGGCGTGCCGCCGTTCCTGGGCTTCTGGTCCAAGCTGGTGGTGCTGCGCGCGGCGGTCGAGGGCGGGATGCTTTGGCTGGCTATCGTCGGCATCGTGTGCGCGGTGATCGGCGCCTTCTACTACCTGCGCGTGATCAAGGCGATGTATTTCGACGAGCCCGTGGGCGACGCCGCGCGCCCCCGCGACGATCGCGCGCTGCGCGTGGTGTTCGGCGTGAACGCGCTGGGCCTGCTGGCGTTCGGGCTGTTCTGGAGCCCACTGATGGCGTGGTGCCAGCGCGCCTTCGTCTGACCCCGTCGAAAGCGGTGCACGGGGCTTGCAAAACGCCCGCCCGCACCGCATAATTCCGCTTCTGCTGCGGGGTGGAGCAGTCTGGCAGCTCGTCGGGCTCATAACCCGAAGGTCGCAGGTTCAAATCCTGCCCCCGCTACCAAGTTCAAGTGATGGATGCCGGCACGGGTCCGTCACCGGGCTCGGGCTCGCGGGATCCGTTGTTCCCGGATCCTGCACTCCAGCGTCATCGGACAAGGGCCCTTCGGGCCCTTTTTCGTTTTCCGGATCCGGGTTTTCCCTCCGCCAAGGACGCCAGCCAACTTGACCAACAAGGCCGACGAAATCGCAGCGCTGCTCTCGCCCACGGTGTCCGCCATGGGCCTGGAGCTGCTGGGCGTGGACTACCTGCCCGCGCCCGGCGGCGCCGTGCTGCGGCTGTACATCGACGTGCCGCAGGGCGAGGCCGACGCGCGCATGGTCGGCATCGAGGACTGCGAGGCGGTCAGCCGCGAAGTCTCGGCCCAGTTGGACGTGGAGGATCCGATCAGCGGCAACTACACGCTGGAGGTGTCGTCCCCGGGCGTGGACCGGCCGCTGTTCGGCCCCGCCCAGTTCGCGCGCTTCGCCGGCGAGACCGCCAAGGTCACCCTGAAACTGCCGCAGGACGGCCGGCGCCGCCTGCAGGGGCGGATCCTGCGGGTCGAGGGCGACACCATCGTGTTCGGCGTCGACGGCGCGGAACTGGCGGTCGATGCCGGCAATGTCGAGAAGGCCAGGCTGGTGCCCGACTGGGTGGCGCTGGGCCTGGCGCCGGCACGGGACAAGTCCGGGCGCGACGCGCGGCCGGGCAAGCGCAAGAGCAATAAGCAGCCGGCGGGCAAGGCGCCCGCGGCGAACGGGCATTCAACCAACCAGGCGGCCGACGGGCCGGCCGATGCGGAGTAAGCGGGCATGAGCAAGGAACTGTTGCTGGTCGTCGATGCGGTGGCGGCCGAGAAGGGCGTGCCGGAGTCGGTCATCCTCGAGGCGATCGAGGCGGCGCTGGCGTCCGCGGCGAAGAAGCGCTACGTGGACCAGGACGTGCTGGTGCGCGTGCAGATCGACCCCAAGGACGGCAGCTACGAATCCTTCCGCCGCTGGGAAGTGGTGGCCGACGACGTGGTGATGGAGTCGCCCGACCGCCAGGTGCGGCTGATGGACGCGCTGGACGAGAGCGACGACGTCGAGGTGGGCGACTACATCGAGGAGCAGATCGAGAACCCGGACTTCGGGCGCATCGCCGCGCAGGCGGCCAAGCAGGTGATCGTGCAGCGCGTGCGCGAGGCCGAGCGCGCCCAGGTCGTGGACGCGTGGAAGGACCGCGTGGGCGAGTTGGTCACCGGCGTGGTCAAGCGGGTCGAGCGCGGCAACATCTACGTGGACCTGGGCGGCAATGCCGAGGCGATCATCCCCAAGGACAAGGGCATCCCGCGCGACGTGCTGCGCACCGGCGACCGCGTGCGCGGCTACCTGTTCGACGTGCGCAGCGAGCCGCGCGGCCCCCAGCTGTTCATCAGCCGCGCGGCGCCCGAGTTCATGATGGAGCTGTTCAAGCTCGAGGTGCCGGAAGTCGGCCAGGGCCTGGTGTCGATCATGGGCTGCGCCCGCGACCCGGGGGACCGCGCCAAGATCGCGGTGCTGGCGCATGACAACCGCACCGACCCGATCGGCGCCTGCATCGGCATGCGCGGCTCGCGCGTGCAGGCGGTGACCAACGAGCTCAACGGCGAGCGCGTGGACATCATCCTGTGGAGCGACAACCCGGCCCAGTTCGTCATCAATGCGATGGCGCCGGCCGAGGTGCAGTCGATCATCGTCGACGAGGACAAGCATTCGATGGACCTGGCGGTGGCCGAGGACAAGCTGGCCCAGGCCATCGGCCGCGGCGGCCAGAACGTGCGCCTGGCCAGCCGCCTGACCGGCTGGCAGCTCAACGTGATGACCGCCGACCAGGTGCAGGCCAAGTCCGAGGCCGAGCAGGCCGCCGCCCGCCAGCTGTTCATGGACAAGCTGGAGGTCGACGAGGAGATCGCCGGCATCCTGGTGTCGGAGGGCTTCAGCACGGTCGAGGAAATCGCCTACGTGCCGGTCGGCGAGCTGCTGGCGGTGGAGGGCTTCGACGAGGACATCGTGGAGGAGCTGCGTTCGCGCGCCCGCGACGCCCTGCTGAACGAGGCGCTGGCGGTCGAGGAGGGGCTGGAGGACCAGCAGCCCGCCGAGGACCTGCTGGCGCTGGACGGCATGGACGAGGCCACCGCCTTCGCGCTGGCCGAACGCGGCATCCGCACCCGCGAGGACCTGGCCGAGATGGCGACCGACGAGATCGCCGACATCGAGGGGATCGACGACGAGCGCGCCGCCACCCTGATCATGGAAGCGCGCAAGCACTGGTTCGAGTGACCGCCGGGCCCTGCGGCCCGATGTAACGCGATAAACTCGCCAACCCATGCCCGGGCCCGCCCCGGGCCAGCAACGGAATCCGAATGTCGCAACAAACCACCATCCGCAAGCTGGCCGAACTGGTGAACACGCCGGTCGAGAAACTGCTGGAACAGCTGGCCGAGGCCGGCATGAGCTTCAGCGGTCCCGACCAGGTGGTCACCAGCATGGAGAAAGTGAAGCTGCTCGGCTTCCTCAAGCGTTCGCACGGCAAGGCCGAACAGGCCGCCGAGGACCTGGTCGCGCCCAGCAAGATCACCCTGAGCCGCAGCCGGAAGCAGGAGATCACCGTCGGCGGCAAGGCCGGGCGCGGCGCGCCGGCCACCATCGACGTGGTGGTGCGCAAGAAGATCACCCTCAAGCCCGGGCAGGGCGACGGCCGCGGCCGGTCGGCCGGGCAGGGCGGCGACGACGAGCGCGCCGAGATCCTGCGCAAGCTCGAGGAATCCCGCCAGCGCAACCTGGCCGAGCAGCAGGAGCTCGCCGCCAAGGACCGCCAGCGCGCCGAGGAGCAGGCCGCGCAGCGCCGCCAGGAGCAGGAGGAGGCCGAGCGCGCCGCCGCCGAGGCCGCCGCCGCCGCCGAAGTGGCGCTGGAGGAAGCCAACAAGCACAAGGGCCACCACGGCCATCCCAAGCCCGCCCCGGCGCGCGAGCCGGACAAGGCTGCCGCGCACAAGGGCAAGGCCCACCGCGGCTCGCACGTGATGGTCGCCAGCGTCGAGGACGACGACAACACCGCGCGCTTCGCCGGCCAGCTGCACCTGTCGGCCTCCGAGCGCGCGCGCCGCACCAGCAGCGCCCGCGGCAAGGCGCGTCCGTCGCGGCGCATGTCCGACCAGTCGCGCACCGGCACCGGCTTCACCCGCCCCACCGCGCCGGTCGTGCGCGAGGTCGCCATCGGCGACGCCATCACCGTGGCCGACCTGGCCCAGAAGCTGGCGATGAAGGGCGGCGACGTGGTCAAGGCGCTGTTCAAGATGGGCGTGATGGCCACCATCACCCAGACCATCGACCACGACACCGCGGTGCTGGTCACCGAGGAACTGGGCCACAAGGCGGTCGCCGCGAACGCCAACGACGCCGAGACCGAGCTGCTGGCGCACGTGGAGGAGGCCCAGGGCCACAAGACCCCGCGCCCGCCGGTGGTCACCATCATGGGCCACGTCGACCACGGCAAGACCTCGCTGCTGGACTACATCCGCCGCACCAAGGTCGCCTCCGGAGAGGCCGGCGGCATCACCCAGCACATCGGCGCCTACCACGTGGAGACGCCCAAGGGCACGATCAGCTTCCTCGACACCCCGGGCCACGCGGCGTTCACCCACATGCGCCAGCGCGGCGCGCGGCTGACCGACATCGTGATCCTGGTGGTCGCGGCCGACGACGGCGTGATGCCCCAGACCATCGAGGCGATCCAGCACGCGCGGGCCGCCAAGGTCCCGCTGATCGTCGCCATCAACAAGGTCGACAAGTCCGACGCCGACCCGTCGCGGGTCAAGAACGACCTGCTGGCGCACGACGTGGTGGCCGAGGAATTCGGCGGCGACGTGCAGATGGTGGAGCTGTCGGCCAAGACCGGCCAGGGCGTGGACGACCTGCTCGACGCAGTGAACCTGCAGGCCGAGGTGCTGGACCTGCAGGCCGTGCGCGAGGGCCGCGCCACCGGCGTGGTCATCGAGTCGGCGCTGGACAAGGGCCGCGGCCCGGTCGCCACGGTGCTGGTCCAGCAGGGCACGCTGGCCAAGGGCGACTACCTGGTCTGCGGCATCCAGTACGGCCGCGTGCGCGCGCTGTTCGACGAGGCCGGCCAGCAGGTGCAGGACGCCGGCCCGTCCATCCCGGTGCAGATCCTGGGCCTGTCCGGCGTGCCGGAGGCCGGCGACGACTTCGTGGTCGTGGCCGACGAGCGCCTGGCCAAGGACGTGGCCCAGCAGCGCGATGCCAAGCGCCGCGAGCTGCGCCTGGTCGCCGCGGCCGGCAACCGCATGGAAGACATCATGGCGCAGATGGGCGAGGGCGCCGGCCAGCAGACCCTGAACCTGGTGGTCAAGGCCGACGTGCACGGCTCGATGCAGGCGCTGCGCGAGGCCCTGACCGGCCTGTCCAACGACCAGATCCGGATCAACGTGATCGGCTCCGGCGTGGGCGGCATCACCGAGTCCGACGCCCAGCTGGCGGCCACCTCCAAGGCCACCATCATCGGCTTCAACGTCCGCGCCGACGCCTCCGCGCGCAAGGTGATCGAGGGCAACGGCCTCGACCTGCGCTACTTCTCGATCATCTACGACGTCATCGACCAGGTGAAGCAGGTCGCGTCGAACGTGCTGGGCAAGGAGATCCGCGAGGAGATCATCGGCATCGCCCAGGTCCGCGACGTGTTCCGCAGCTCCAAGTTCGGCGCCGTCGCCGGCTGCATGGTGGTGGAGGGCGTGGTCAAGAAGTCCAAGCCGATCCGCGTCCTGCGCGACAGCGTGGTCGTGTTCGAGGGCGAGCTGGAATCCCTGCGCCGCTTCAAGGAGAACGTGGACGAAGTCCGCGTCAACACCGAGTGCGGCATCGGCGTGAAGGCGTACAACGACGTCAAGCCCGGCGACCAGATCGAATGCTTCGAGCGGGTCGAGGTGCAGCGCACGCTGTAAGGCGTGCCCCGGCCGATGGCGCAGAAATCCTTCCACCGTACCGACCGGGTCTCGGCGCAGCTGCGCCGGGAGCTGGGCACCCTGGTCCACGAGGCCGTGCGCGAGCACGGCCTGGCCTCGGCCAGCGTGTCCGACGTCGAGGTCACCCGCGACATGGCGCATGCCAAGGTGTTCGTGACCGTGCTGCAGCCCGAGCGGGCGGCGGAGACGGTCAAGGCGCTGAAGGGGCTCGCGCCGGAGATCCGCTACCAGCTGGCGCGCGCGGTGAAGCTGCGCCACGTGCCCGAGCTGCACTTCCACTACGACGAATCGGTGGACCGCGGCGAGCGCATCGATTCGCTGTTGCGCGACCTGCGCGCCAGTGGCGACGCCGACTAGCCGCGCCGCCCCGCCCGGGCGCCGCCCGCGCACCGCGTTCCGCCGCCTGGACGGCATCCTGCTGCTGGACAAGCCGCGCGGGCTGTCCTCCAACCAGGCGCTGCAGCGCGTGCGCCACCTGTTCCGCGCCGAGAAGGGCGGCCACACCGGCAGCCTGGACCCGCTGGCCACCGGCCTGCTGCCGGTCTGCTTCGGCGAGGCCACCAAGATCGCCGGCGGCCTGCTGGGCGCGCGCAAGGCCTACGAGACGGTGGCCCGCCTCGGCATCGTCACCGACACCGACGACGCCGACGGCCAGCCGCTGCGCGAGCGGCCGGTACCGGCGCTGACCATCGACGCCATCGACGCGGCGCTGCGCACGCTGGTCGGCCGCATCCTCCAGCGCCCGCCGATCTATTCCGCACTCAAGCGCGGCGGCGAGCCGCTGTACGCCAAGGCGCGCCGCGGCGAGGCGATCGAGGTCGAGCCGCGCAAGGTCGAGGTGCACGCCTTCGACCTGCTGAACGCCGCCGACCTGCTGGACGGCGGCGAACCGCTGCTGCGGCTGCACGTGGAGTGCGGCTCCGGCACCTACGTGCGCAGCCTGGTCCGCGACCTGGGCGAGCTGCTCGGCTGCGGCGCCCACGTGGCCGAACTGCGGCGGCTGTGGGTGGACCCGTTCCGCGAGCCCCGCATGTGGACGCTGGAAGGGCTCGAGCAGCTGCGCGAGCACGCCGGCGAGCGGGTGCTGGATGCCTGCCTGCTGCCGATCGAGGCCGGCATGGCGTCCTGGCCGGAGGTGCGGGTCAGCGCGGCGCAGGCGCAGCGGCTGGGCCGCGGCCAGGGATTGCGCGGGCCGTACAAGCCCGCCGGCCAGGTCGCGCTGCTGGACGAGGCGGGGCGCGGCCTGGGGCTGGGCGAGGTGGATGCCGAGGGCGGGCTGCGGCCGGCGCGCCTGTTCCGCTGGGCCGCCGCCACCGGCGCGATCGCGCGGGAAGGCTGACCGCCCGTGGTCCGTGTTGCGCCGCAGCGAATTGCCCGGGCGCGACGAGGGGGCTATACTTCCGCTGCTCTCCGGAGCGCATTTCCCATAAGTTTTCCCATCCACGGCGAGCCGTGCGGTGCGGTCCGGCCCCGTCCGGGCGTTCCTGCAGGCCACGCGACGACGAGGCATCCATGTCCATCGACACCCAGAAAGTCATCAACGAACACAAGCGCGGCGACAACGACACCGGTTCGCCGGAAGTGCAGGTCGCCCTGCTGACCGCCCGCATCGAGCAGCTGACCGAGCACTTCAAGGCGCACAAGCAGGACCACCACAGCCGGCGCGGCCTGCTGATGATGGTCAACCGCCGCCGCAGCCTGCTGGACTACCTGCATCGCAAGGACGCGGAGCGGTACAAGGCGCTGATCCAGAAACTGGGCCTGCGTCGCTGATCGAGACACCCGCCGCGGCGCAGCGATGCGCCGCGGTTTCGTTTTTGCGGTACCGGACAAGGTTCCATCGCGGCATTGCCGCATTCCCGCATCGGCCGCCGATGCAACGCACGGAGCAGGGCTCCGCTGCGCAGACGACCAAGACAACCAAGGATTCCCACGTGGCGAAGATCAGCAAGTCCTTCCAGTACGGCAACCGCACGATCACCCTCGAAACCGGCGAGATCGCCCGCCAGGCCGGCGGCGCGGTGATGGTGTCGTGCGACGGCACC
>CAMLJA010000078.1 GCA_946480065.1 uncultured Thermomonas sp.
TGTAGCCGTCGATGAAGTCGTCGGTGAACACGCCGCCGGCCTTGAGGAACTCGCGGTCGTTGTCCAGCGCCTCCAGCGCCTGGTCCAGGCTGTGGCAGACGGTGGGGATGCCCTTCTCCTCTTCCGGAGGCAGGTCGTACAGGTCCTTGTCGCTGGGCGCGCCCGGGTCGATCTGGTTCTTGATCCCGTCCAGGCCGGCCATCATCAGCGCGGCGAAGATCAGGTAGCCGGAGTTCATCGGATCCGGGAAGCGGATCTCGACCCGGCGCGCCTTCGGGTTGGTGACGTACGGGATGCGGCAGCTGGCCGAGCGGTTGCGGGCCGAGTAGGCCAGCATCACCGGCGCCTCGAAGCCCGGCACCAGGCGCTTGTAGCTGTTGGTGGTGGAGTTGGCGAACGCGTTGATCGCGCGGGCGTGCTTGAACACGCCGCCGATGTACCACAGCGCCAGCTGCGACAGGCCGCCGTAGCCGTCGCCCGAGAACAGGTTGGTCCCGCCCTTGGCCAGCGACATGTGCACGTGCATGCCGCTGCCGTTGTCGCCGACGATCGGCTTGGGCATGAAGGTCGCGGTCTTGCCGTTGCGGTGGGCCACGTTCTTGATCACGTACTTGGTGGTCAGCAGCTCGTCGGCCTTCTGCACCAGGGTGTTGAACTTGGTGCCGATCTCGCACTGGCCGGCGTTGGCCACCTCGTGGTGGTGGACCTCCACCTCGATGCCCACCTGCTCCAGGGTCTTGCACATCTCGGCGCGCAGGTCGTGCAGGGTGTCCAGCGGCGCCACCGGGAAGTAGCCGCCCTTCACCATCGGCCGGTAGCCGGTGTTGCCGCCCTCGTACTCGCGCCCGGAATTCCAGTGCGCCTCCTCGGAGTCGACGTGGAAGAAGGTGTGGCCCATCTCGTTGGCGAAGCGGACCGAATCGAAGATGAAGAACTCCGGCTCCGGGCCGAAGAACGCCTGGTCGGCGATGCCGCTGGCCTTGAGGTAGGCCTCGGCGCGCTTGGCGACGCCGCGCGGGTCGCGCGAGTAGGCCTGCATGGTGGCCGGGTCCAGGATGTCGCAGACCAGCACCAGGGTGGGGTCGGCGGTGAACGGGTCGACGAAGGCGGTGCCCGGATCCGGCAGCAGCACCATGTCGGACTCGTTGATGCCCTTCCAGCCCGAGATGGAGCTGCCGTCGAACATCTTGCCGTCCTCGAACAGGCTGGCGTCGACGATCGACTTCGGGAAGGTCACGTGGTGCTGCACGCCGCGCATGTCGGCGAAGCGCAGGTCCACGAATTCGATCCTGTGGTCCTTGATGAGTTTCTCGACGTGTTCGAACGACATGGCAGGCTCCGGAAGGCGGTGAGGGGACGGGGACTCCTGACGCAAGCGGCGTGCCAATCTCCAAGGCATTGATTTTTCAGGAAGGTAATCAAAAGAGATGCGGAACTTGCACTTTCTTAGTGCAAATTCGGCGCGTATTTCTCCAGATTGGTGAGCACCACTCGGGTATCCTGCGGCGTCGCTTTCCCGCCCCCGCCCATGAACGACCTGCTCGCCGCGCTGCTGCTCGGCATCATCGAAGGCATCACCGAATTCCTGCCGGTCTCCAGCACCGGCCACCTGCTGATCGCCGAGCACTGGCTGGGCCATCGCAGCGACCTGTTCAACGTCGCGATCCAGGCCGGGGCGATCCTGGCGGTGGTGGCGATCTATCGCCAGCGGCTGTGGGACCTCGCGCTGGCGTTCGTCGGCCGCGCCGCGCCGGCCGAGCACGACCCGGCCGGACTGGCGCTGGACGCCGCCGGCGCGCGCGGCTACGCGCTCAAGCTGCTGGCGGCGTTCCTGGTGACCGCGGTCGGCGGCCTGCTGCTGAAGCGGATGGGCTGGCAGCTACCCAGCGACGTCAGGCCGATCGGCTGGGCGCTGGTGCTGGGCGCGCTGTGGATGGTGGTGGCCGAGCAGCTGGCGGCGCGCCGCGCCGCGCGCGACGGCGAGCGCACCGCGGTGGCCTGGGGCACCGCGCTCCTGGTGGGCCTGGCCCAGGTCGCGGCCGGGGTGTTCCCGGGCACCTCGCGCAGCGCCGCCACCATCTTCGTGGCGCTGCTGGCCGGCACCACCAGCCGCGCCGCCGCCACCGAGTTCGCGTTCCTGGTCGGCATTCCCACCATGTTCGCCGCCACCGGCTACGAACTGCTGGAGATGCTGCGCGACGGCGGCCTGGGCAACGAGGACTGGACCGCACTGGCGGTGGCGTTCGTCGCCTCCGCCGCCACCGCCTTCGTCTCGGTGAAGTGGCTGCTGCGCTACATCCAGGCGCACCGGTTCACCGCGTTCGCGGCGTACCGGCTGGTCCTGGGCGTGGCCCTGCTGTGGTGGCTGCCCGCCAGCGCGTGAGCCTCAGCGGTTGAGGCTGTAGGTGCCGTACAGCGCGGCCTCGGCCAGCACGTGGCCCTGCATCGCGCGCAGCGCGTCGCCGGCGGTGAAGCCCTCGGCCAGGCCCAGCGACGGCGCGTCCAGCGCGAACAGGCGGAAGAAATAGCGGTGCTCGCGCAGGTCGTGCGCCGGCGGGTACGGCCCGTCGTAGCCGAAGTAGCGGCCGCCCATCGCCGGATCGCCGGCGAACCAGCCGGTGTAGTCGTTCAGGCCGCGCACGCCGCCGGCGTCGCGCCCCGCCGGCTTGCCGCCTTTCGCGATGCCGTCGCTGCAGCTGCCGGCGGCGATCGCGCGGACGTCCGCCGGGATGTCGGCCACCGCCCAGTGGACGAAGTCGCCGCGCGGGTGCTCGACCGGGATCGGGGTGCCGGCGTCGGCCACCAGCGCCGGGTCGGTGGGCACGTCGCTGTCGATGCACAGCAGCACGAACGACCGGGTGCCCGCGGGCACGTCGCCCCAGGCCAGGTGCGGGTTGCGGTTGCCGCCGAAGCCGCCCGGCGCGCCCATGGCGAAGTCGGCGGGGATCGGCTGGCGGTGCTCGAAGCTGTCGCTGTGGATGTGCATGGCGGGCCTCCGCGGGGATGCAGCCGATTCTACGCAGCGGCCGCGGCGATGGATGTGCGCCGATGGAACGCTACGCGTCGCCCAGCAGCATCCGCGCCACCCAGCGTTCGGCGTAGCCGTCCAGCGCGGCGCGGTCGATGAAGCCGCAGTGGCCACCGTGCGCGGCGATCTCCAGCCGCACCCGCGGGGCGTCGGCCAGCTGGCGGAATTCCTCCAGCGGGATCACCGGGTCATCGGCGGCCATCAGGATCTCGGCCGGCACCTCCAGCGCGTGCAGGCGGCCGCCGGCCACGCTGTAGCCATCGAAGTAGTCGTCGATGGTGGCGAAGTCGGTGTGGCGCAGCACCATCCATTCGGTCAGCGCGCGCATCCGCAGGCGCAGCACCTCGTCGCCGAAGCCGTGGGTCGCCGGGAACAGCGCGCGCTTGCGCGCCAGCGAGCCGCGCCACTTGCGCTCGAAGTAGCGGATGTACAGCGGCAGCCCGCGCTCCATCCGGTCCATGGTGCGGGCCGGGTCCAGCACCGGGCAGATCGCCGCCACCCGCCGCAGCGGCAGGCCCGCGGCCGGCGCGCGCAGCGCCAGCCGCAGCGCGAAGTTGCCGCCCAGCGAATAGCCGGCGGCGAACAGCGCCGGCGCCGGCCAGCGCTCGGCGACCCGGCAGGCCGCCTCCACCACCTCGTCGAGGCGGTTGGAGTGGAACAGGCCCTCGTTGAGGTGGTGGGAATCGCCGTGGTCGCGGAAGTTCAGCCGGAACACCGCGCAGCCCCGGTCCAGCAGCCGGGCCGCGGTCAGCCGCATGTAGTTGGAATCCACGCTGCCCTCCCAGCCGTGCAGCAGCAGCGCCAGCGCGCGCGGCTCGCCGGCGCGCGGGGCGCTGTGCACGCCCTGCAGGCGCACGCCGTCGCCGACCTCCAGCACCACCGCCTGGTGGCGGGCGCCGGCCTGGCGCAGCCGCCGGCGCGCCTGCAGCGCGCGCAGCGGGCTGGACGAGAGCACCGACTGCACGTGCGGGCTGCGCAGCAGGCGCGGCGGCCGGAACGGCGACTCCACGATCACGCGCGGACGCGCCCCGCCGCCCGTGCGACCCGCGCGCTAGCCATCGGCGACCCCCGCCATCGCCGCCGCGACCTGCGCACGCGCGGACTGGGCGATGCCGCGCCGCCCGGCGTGCTCGGTGTGCAGGATCGGCTCGAGGAAGCACACCCGCGCCGGCCGCGGCGGTTCGCCCAGCAGCCGCAGGAAGTTGCCGAGGAAGCTCTCGCCGCGCGCGAAGGCCACGATCGCCTGCGCCTCGCAGCGCTCGCCGTAGCAGAGCGCCACCGGCTGCACCGGGGCGTCGGCCTCGACCGCCGCGGTGAAGATGCGGGCATGGAACGCGCCCAGCGCGCTGCCGTCGCGGGTGCCGCCCTCGGGGAAGGCCGCCACCGCGTGGCCACTGCGCAGGCGGCGGGTCATCTCCTCCATCACCCCGACCAGCGAATCGGCGTTGCCGCGCTCGAGGAACACGGTCTCGGCGTGGGTGGTCAGCCAGCCCACCACCGGCCAGCCGCGGATCTCCGACTTGGCGATGAAGCCCATCATGTGCTGCGAGTGCAGCGCCACGATGTCGACCCAGCTGACGTGGTTGGCCACGAACATGGTCCCGCCCGGCAGCGGCGCGCCCACCCGTTCCACCCGCAGGCCGAACACGCGCAGCAGGCCGCGCGCCCACCAGCGCAGCGCCGCGTGCCCGACCTTGCGCCCGCCCACCTCATCCACGGCGAGCAGGACCAGGATCGCCGGCAGGTGCACCAGCAGGTGCCAGGCCAGCAGCGGCAGGCGATAGGCATAGCGCAGCCCGCGCAGGGCGGGCGCGGCGGCGGGGGGCGTCGCGCTCATCGGGGGCACCTTAGCGGAAGCGCGCGGCGGCGGTCAGCCCCGCGGGCGGGCGCGGTCACGCATCGCCGGCGCCGGGCGGCCGCGGCAGCACCGCCAGGGTGATCCGGCTGATGCAGACGAGGCGGCCATCGGCGTCCTCGATCCGGATCTCCCAGACCTGGGTGCTGCGGCCGATGTGCAGCGGCCGCGCGGTGCCGGTCACCACCCCGTCGCGGACCGCGCGCAGGTGGTTGGCGTTGATCTCCAGCCCCACCACCGCCTCGCCGCCGGCCACCAGCATGCCGGCGCTGCTGCCCAGGGTCTCCGCCAGCGCCACCGAGGCGCCGCCGTGGAGCAGGCCGTAGGGCTGGTGGGTGCGCGCGTCGACCGGCATGGTCGCGCGCAGGTAGCCCTCGCCCAGCTCGGTGAAGACGATGCCCAGCGCCTGCATCAGGGTGCCCGCGGAGCGGGCGTTCAGCGCCTCCAGCGTGGCGCCGGCCGGCCAGGCGAAGGCGGGCGCGGCCAAGGCCTCAGCCGAACTTGAACACGCCCGGGCGCCAGCCGCGGACGTAGGACGCGCGGCTGTGCGCGTAGCCGCTGCTGCCGCCGTAGCCGCTGCCGAAATCGCGCTCGCGGCGCTGGTGCATGCGGTCCAGCAGCTCCTCGCGGCGGCCGTCCAGCCAGTCGGTGCGGCCCAGCGTGGCCGGATCCGCCCCGCGGCGCTTGGCCTCGTGCTCGCGGTAGTCGCAGAAATCGTCGTAGGCGTCCAGCTCGTGCTTGAGCTCGCGCACCGACAGCTCGATCATCACCGCGTCGTCCAGGAAGCCCAGCACCTCGACGTTGTCCGGGATCACGTCCTGCGGGTCGCAGAAGTAGACCAGCGCCGAGAGCACGCGCTGGCGGTCGGCCTCGGGTAGCGCCCAGCCCTCGTCGCGCACCATCGCGATCATGTCGTCCAGGCGCAGCAACCGCTCCTTGATGAAGTCGGGGATGTGGATCTTCTGCGCGTCCGCCAGCATGCGCACCGCGCAATCCACGATCTCCTGGTCGCTCTTGCCCTCGGCCGCCTTGCGGGACCGCTCCATGGCCGCCTGGAAATGCGAGAGGTCGCGGTCGTTGAGCTCGAAGTTCAGGGTGATCGACATGGCGGCGTCCTGGCACGCTTGGGAAGACCGGCAGCCTAGGCCGCATGCCGCGGCGCGTCAATCGCACGCAAGCGGCGCGCGCGACCGGCCAGCCGGGCCGCGCGGCGCCGGCTACAGGATCGGCGCCAGCCCGGAGCCGAATGCGGTGAACAGGCGCACGCCCAGCCACTTCAGGCCCAGGTCCACCTCGGGGAAATCGCCCACCGGGGTGTGGCAGCGGCGGAAGTCGGGGTCGAACGGCGGCGGCGGCGGCGGGGGGCAGCCCGGCCCGGGCGTGAACTCGTAGCTGGTGGCGTACTTGATCGGCCACAGGTCGAAGATCGGCATGCGCTCGGAGATCCGCGCCAGGGTGAACTCGATCCCCGGGAGGATCGGCGAGGGATCGCGGCGGCCGATCGTCCAGGCGTTGCCCGGCGCCATGTCCCGGCGGATGCTGGCCGCCAGCGCGCGGGCGAACGCGGGATCCGCTATCACCACCGCGCTCTCGGTGTTGAGGGTGTCGCCGCGCGGGTCGAAGTTGTGGGTGCCGACCACGCCGATGCGCTCGTCCACCACCATCGACTTGGCGTGCAGCCCCATGCGCTTGCCGGCGCGCTGCAGGCGCACCGGCATGCCGCCGGACGAGCCGAACGGCCAGCGCCGGGTCTCGCTGCCGGGCTGGCGGCTCAGCCGGCGCTCGGCCAGCCGGCGCTCGCGCGCGGTCGGGCGGCGCGCGGGGGCGGCCGCGGGCCGGGCTTCCTGCTCGGGCGCGGCCTCCGTCGGCGCGGCGTCGGCGGCGGGCAGGCCCATGCCGGTGGCGCCGGCATCGATCGGCGCGTCCGCCGGGAACGGCTTGAACTCGTGGATCTCGAAGCCGAAGTCGCGCAGGTAGCGGCGCTTGTACTTGTACGAGATGGCGTAGGCGATGAAGGCGTCGGTGGACGCCAGGCTGTTGGTGGACACCAGCACGCGCGGCGGGTCGGCGCGCTTGTGCAGGGTGCGGAAGATCCGCTGCGCGGGCTTGGACAGCACCAGGTAGGGCGTCTGCAGCAGCACTTCGCCGCGCGCGTCGGCGATAATCTGCTGCAGCACCTCGCCGGCCTGGCCGGTGTCGGAGGGGGCGCCGGCGGCGTGCTTCCACGGGCCGTCGGCGATGAACTGCACGCCGCTCACCGCCATCGCCGGGGCCACGAAGCGCTCGCGCGCCAGCGCCTCGTCGTCGGCCAGGGCCAGCAGCGCCTGCACCCGTTCCGGGCGCCGGTAGTCGGGGGCCGGCGCGGCCGGGGCACCGCGCGCCTGCAGGAAGCGGGCGACGTCGCTCAGGCGCTCGGCCGGCACGCTGCGCGGCGATGCCCAGAACGCCGCGAAGTTCTTCGCCATCGCGCGCGCCGCCGGGCCGGCCAGCAGCAGGTCGCGGTCGCGGAAGTTGTAGGCCTCGTCCCAGTCGTAGTAGTCGTCCTGGTAGTTGCGGCCGCCGGTGATGGCGATGGCGTCGTCCACCAGCAGCAGCTTGGTGTGCATGCGGCGGTTGAGCTGGCGCCAGCAGCAGGCCGCGGCCACCGCGTACATCGGGGTGGACAGGCGCGCGCGGTCCAGCACCGGGTTGTACACGCGCAGCTCGAAGTCGACGTGGACCGAGGCCAGCGCCGCCAGGGTGGAGACCTTCTCCAGCGCGGACAGCTGGTCGATCAGCACCCGTACCCGGACCCCGCGCCGGGCGGCCGCGCGCAGCTCGGCCAGCACCAGCTGGGCGGAATCGTCCTCGTCGAAGATGTAGGTCTGCAGGTCGATGCTGCGGCGCGCGCTGCGGATCAGCAGGATCCGCGCCAGCAGGGCGTTGGTGCCGTCGTCCAGGATCCGCGCGTAGTGGTGCGGCGCGCCGGGCGCGGATTCGGCGAAGGCGCGCGCGTCCAGTTCGCGCAGCGGGGTGGCCAGCGCGCAGGCGTCGGCCCGGGTGCAGTCCACCCGCGCATCGCGCGCCTCCACCGCGATCCGCGCGGCCTGGCCGCGCTGCGCCGGACTCAGCGAAGCGCAGCCGCCCAGCATCAGCGCGCCCAGCGCGAGCGCGGCGCGGAACCACGGGCCGCGCATGCGCTCAGGGCCACCAGAACTGGGTCAGCGCGGCCACGCCCGGTTCGATCGCGGCGTCGGCAGGCAGCCGCAGCACCGCGATCCCGCCCGGCGGCATGCCGCGGTAGTCGCCCGACTGGCCGCTGTGCATCAGCGCCGCCAGCCGTTCCAGCCCGGGGTTGTGGCCGACCAGC
>CAMLJA010000079.1 GCA_946480065.1 uncultured Thermomonas sp.
TCTCGCGCGCGGTCAGGCGCTTGTACACGCCGCGCGCGTCGGGCAGCACGCCCAGGCTGCGGCGCACGCGCTCCGGGTCGGCGGCGACGTCGACGCCGTCCACCAGCACGCGCCCGGTTTCCGGCGACATCAGGGTGTAGAGCATGCGCAGCGTGGTGGTCTTGCCGGCGCCGTTAGGGCCCAGCAGGCCGGTGATCTCGCCGTCGCGGGCGGTGAAGCCCACGTCGTCCACGGCGACCACCGGGGTCTTGTCCTTGCCCCGTCCGGGGAAGGTCTTGCGGAGGTGTTCTGCAACGATCATTGCGTCGGTCCTTGGAAGTCGTGTCGTGCGGCGCCGGCTCAGGGCTCGGCGCCGTTGAAGCTGACGAACGGGACGGCGTAGCCGAGCTTGTCCAGGCAGGTCCCGTCCAGCGCCCTGGCGTCGGCCTTCTCGATGAACTGGGCGAACAGCTTCGGCATGCAGCCGGCGCCCAGCACCGAATGGCCCTGGCCCTTCAGCACGAACAGGCGGCCGTTCGGCAGGCTCTGGACGATCTCCTTGCCGTAGCGGGGCGGCGTCACCGGGTCGAACTCGCCGGCCAGCACCAGCGCCGGCACCTTGGTGGCCAGTGGCCGGTTGAAGTCCGCCGGCACCCGGCCCTTCGGCCAGGCCTTGCACATCGCGGCCATGCCCGAGGGCATCGCGTTGCCCAGCACGGTGCCGGCGTCCTCGGCGCGCGTCACCATGCTGTCGGCGTCCTCGCTGCACACCACCGAGAGCTGCATGCCCATCGCCATCGCGTCCTTCAGGTCGCCGGTCATCATCCTGGCCAGCGCCATCAGGTTTTCGTAATGGCCGGCGTTGGCCTCGTGGATCAGCTTCGGCAGCAGCCCGGCGGCCAGCGGCATGTAGGCGTACATCCGCACCAGCCCGGCCACCGTCTCGGCGCGCAGGGTGCCCTGCTTCACCTCGCCGCTGGTGGCGTCGCGGTACTCCACCTGCACCGGGTTGGCGCGCAGCTTCGCCAGCAGCACGTCGAGCTCGGCGCGCGGGTCGCCCAGCTTGTCCTTGCAGGCGGGATCCTTGGTGCACAGGCCGAACTGCAGCGCCAGCGCGTCGTCCAGGTTGCGCGCGAAGATGTTGCCCAGGCCCAGGGTGTTGGGCACCGGCGAGTCCAGCACGATGCTGCGGGTCGCGGCCGGGTGGCGCATGGCGTACTGCTGGGCGACGCGGGTGCCGTAGCTCACGCCGACCAGGTTGACCTGCTCGGCCCCGATGGCCTGGCGCACCGCCTCGAGGTCGGCGACCGCGTCGGTGGTGGTGTAGAAGCGCAGGTCGGCCTTCTTCGACAGCTCGGCCGCGCAGGCGGCGGCGTCGGCCTGCATCGCCTCCGGCGACGCGTCGAAACCGTCGTCGTCCTCGTCCGGGGGCGTGCACGACAGCAGGTTCGAGTGGCCGGTGCCGCGCTGGTCGACCAGGATCACGCTGCGGCGCTTGCGGACTTCCTTGAACACCGGGTCCATCGCCGGGAAGGTGTCCACCGCCGATTGGCCGGGGCCACCCGCCAGGAAGAACACCGGGTCGGGCGAGGACTCGCCGTTGCCGGTGGGCTGCAGCCACGCGATGTTCAGCGCGATCCTGCGGCCGTCGGGACGGCTGCGGTCCTCCGGCACCTCGAAGCGCGCGCACTGGGCTTCAAGGCTGTCCTTGCTCATCGGCGAGCTGAGGCTGCACGGGGTGAACGGGATCTTGCCCAGCATCACCGGCTTGACCGGCGCGAGGGGCGCGGCGGGGGCGGTGCGGTCGCCGGCGGGCGCGTCGCCGGCCGACTTGTCGGGGGCCAGCGCGCGGTAGCCCAACAGCGCGGCGGCGACCGCCACGGCGAGGATCAGTCTGGTCTTGCGGGAGTTCATCGGGACCCCTCGGGGTGCTTGCGGGTGGAATACGGAATGGCGCGCGGTCACGCCTCGTCGGGCAGGAACACGTCTTCGATGCGGCAGGCGAACAGGCGGGCGATGCGGAAGGCCAGCGGCAGCGACGGGTCGTACTTGCCCGTCTCCAGCGCGTTGACGGTCTGCCGCGACACCTCCAGCCGCAGCGCCAGCTCGCCCTGCGACAGGCCCTCGCGTTCGCGCAGCTCGCGCAGGCGGTTGTTCACCGGGCGGGCCTCACAGGTAGCGCCGGGTCAGGACCATCTTGGCCACGCCGTAGATCAGGCACAGCAGCGGGAACACCCAGATCATCGCGGCGGCGGGATCGACGTCGATGACCTTCGCCTTCTGGAGCAGGCCGCCGGCGAAGTACAGCAGCGAGAGCAGCAGGCTGGCGATGCCGATGGCCTCGGTTTCGAGCCGCCGCTGCAGTTCGTCGATCTCGCGCAGGTAGCGCAGCGCCGCGCGCATGAGCAGGGCGATCGCCAGCGCCGGCAGCACCGCCACCACCGCGCGCAGCGGCACCGAGTCGATCCCGCGCTTCACCAGCCAGATCGACAGGAACAGGGTCAGCGAGTAGCCGGCCATGATCGGCCACAGGGCGCGCAGGTAGCGGCGGCCGGCCGGCTGCGCGTACATCTCGTCGCAGTGCTGGCGCCACCAGCGCGGCAGCAGCAGGAACAGCGCCGCGCCCAGCAGGTAGCCGGCGCCGATGCCGGTCCACATTCCCACCGTGTCGTCCGGCCAGCGCAGCAGCCAGCGCCCGGCCGCGGCCAGCGCCAGCGCGGCCAGGCCGATGAAGACGAACATCCACATCCAGCGGCGCAGGGTCATCGGCTCAGCCCCGGCGCGAACGGGCGAGGAACACCACGCCCAGCGCGATGAACGAGGTGGCCACGCCGATGAAAGCGACCTGTCCCGCGGCCAGTGCGGAGGCCGAGAACGCGACCCCGGCGCCGAGGAACGCGATGCCAACGCCGCGCAGCTGCTTCGGATCATGCTGTTTCATGCCCACCTCGTGTCAAGGACGCTTGACACGACGATACGGCGACCGCGGATCGCTTGTCAAGCATCCTTGACAAGCAGGCCGAACGCCGCGCGCGCAAGCGCGTGGCCGGGGATCCGCCCGGATTACTTGTTGCTGACGTACTTCTCGCGGCGGATCCGCGGCACCGGCAGGCCTGCCGCCTTGAGCGCCTCGAAGCTGGCATCCACCATGTCGGGGTTGCCGCACAGGTAGGCGATGTCGCCGTCTGGCTCCGGGGCCAGTTCCGGCAGCACGTTCTGGACGTAGCCGTGGCGGACGTCGGGGTGCGCGTGCGGCGAGCCTTCGGCGGGCAGTTCGCGCGACAGGCAGGGCAGGTAGCGGAAGCCCGGGTGGGCCTCCGCGAACGCGCGGAATTCGTCGCCGTAGAGCAGCTCGGCCGGGGTGCGCGCGCCCTGCAGCAGGACCACCTGCACCGCGCGCTCGGCGATCAGGCGCGCCAGCAGCGGCAGCATCGCCCGGTACGGGGTGATGCCGGTGCCGGTGCCGATCAGCAGGTAGCGGCGGTTGGCGTCGGCGGGCAGCAGGCAGAAGCGGCCGAACGGGCCGCTGGCGTCCAGCGTGCCGCCGAGCGGCATGCCCTCGAACAGCGCGGTGGCGGCGCCGCCGGCCACGTAGCTGACGGCGATGTCGACCGCCTCGCCCGGGCCCAGCGCGTGGTCGTGGCGGGTGGCCAGCGAGTAGCTGCGGCGGGCCGGACTGCCGTCGGCGTAGGCGAAGTGGACCTGGATGAACTGGCCGGGGATGAAGTCCAGCGGCTGCCCGTCGTCGCGCTGGAACGACAGGTGCGCCACGGTCGGCGCGATCATCCGGCGCGACAGCAGCCGGAGGGGAAAATGCACGATGGCCAAGGGGCGCCCTGCTCGATGTTGCAACGCTGCGTGGCGGGGGTGCCAGCGCGCGGCCGCCTATACTAACCGCACCCCGATTCCGGGCCTTCCCGGCAACCCCACGCCTGGCCGCGCGGCGCGCGGCCGCGGAGCCACCGATGACCAACACCCCGGCGCCGGCCCTGCGCGCCAGCGACCTGCGCAAGACCTACGACAACGGCGTGGAGGCGCTGAAGGGCGTCAGCCTGGACGTGGCGCCCGGCGATTTCTACGCGCTGCTGGGGCCCAACGGCGCCGGCAAGAGCACCCTGATCGGCATCGTCAGCTCGCTGGTCAACAAGACCTCGGGCAGCGTGCAGGTGTTCGGCACCGACATCGACGCCGACCGCGACGGCGCCATGCGCCTGCTCGGGCTGGTGCCGCAGGAAATCAACTTCAACATGTTCGAGAAGCCGCTGGACATCTGCGTCAACTACGCGGGCTTCTACGGCATGCCGCGCGCGCAGGCGCTGGTCCGCGCCGAGCGGGTGCTGAAGGAGGCGCAGCTCTGGGACAAGGCGGACAAGATGAGCCGCACCCTGTCCGGCGGCATGAAGCGGCGGCTGATGATCGCCCGCGCCATGATGACCTCGCCCCGGCTGCTGATCCTGGACGAACCCACCGCCGGCGTCGACATCGAGATCCGCCGCGGCATGTGGAAGACGCTGAAGGAGATCAACGCGGCCGGCACCACCATCATCCTGACCACCCACTACCTGGAGGAAGCGGAGAGCCTCTGCCGCAACCTGGCCATCATCGACCACGGCCGGATCGTGGAGCAGGGCCCGATGAAGAGCCTGCTGGCCAAGCTGGACGTGGAGGGCTTCCTGCTCGACATCGACGGCAGCCTGCCGGCCGCGCTGCCGGCGATCGAGGGCGCCACCCTGGCGGCCGCCGACGACCACACGCTGGACGTGGAGATGCCGCGCGCGATGGACCTGAACCGGGTGTTCGCCGCGCTGGGCGACGCCGGCATCCGGGTGCGCTCGATGCGCAACAAGACCAACCGGCTGGAGGAGCTGTTCGTGCGCATGACCGGCAACAAGGAGCAGGCGGCATGAGCGGCCCCGGCGTGGCGAACCCCAATCTGGTCGCGCTGGGCACCGTGGCGCGCCGCGAGGTGATGCGGATCCTGCGCATCTGGACGCAGACCCTGATCCCGCCGGCGATCACCATGACCCTGTACTTCCTGATCTTCGGCGGCCTGATCGGCTCGCGCGTCGGGCAGATGGACGGGATCAAGTACATGGACTTCATCGTCCCCGGGCTGGTGATGATGAGCGTGATCCAGAACAGCTACGGCAACATCACCTCGAGCTTCTTCGGCGCCAAGTTCGGCCGCCACGTCGAGGAACTGCTGGTCAGCCCGATGCCGAACTGGGTGATCCTGGGCGGCTACGTGGCCGGCGCGGTGCTGCGCGGGATCATGGTGGGCGCCATCGTGCTGTGCATCGCGATGTTCTTCACCAAGGTGCGGCTGCCGCATCCGCTGGTGATGGTCAGCTCGGTGCTGCTGGGCGCCACCATCTTCTCGCTGGCCGGCTTCATCAACGCGATCTACGCCAAGAAGTTCGACGACGTGGCGATCGTGCCCACCTTCATCCTGACCCCGCTGACCTACCTGGGCGGCGTGTTCTACTCGGTCAAGCTGCTGCCCGGCTGGGCCGAGGCCGCCACCCACGCCAACCCGATCTTCTACATGGTCAACGCGTTCCGCTACGGCCTGCTGGGCGTGTCCGACGTGCCGCTGTGGATCGCCTACGGGCTGATGCTGGGCTTCGTGGCGGTGCTGGGCGCGCTGGCCCTGTGGCTGCTGAAGCGGGGCGTGGGGCTGCGCAGCTGACCTTGCCGCCTCAGCGGGCGGCGGCCAGCCGCGCGCGGATGCGGTCGAGGCCCAGGGCCTCGCTGGTGGCCGGCGCCGGCAGCCCGGCCTTCGCGCAGAACGCGACCAGCCGCGGGTCGTCGCGGAAACGCAGGATCAGCGGGTCGGCCAGCAGGAACAGCAGGTCGCGGGCCGGCGCCCGCTCGAGCCACGCCATGGTCCCGGCGGGATCGCCGCGCAAGGCATAGGCCTGCGCGACCAGGTACGGGCTGGTGTCCGCCCAGGTCTTGCGGTCGATGACCTGCGCCAGCGCGGCATCCGCCCGGGCGCGATCCGGCGACAGCTGCAGCGCGATCGCCAGGTTCATTTCGCGCCACGGCGACGGCTGCGCGCGGGCGACCTCCAGCGCGGCCTGCGCGTCGCCGCGCGCGATCGCGACGAACATGAGCTGATACGGGGGCGGCCCCGGTGGCGACAGGCCTTGCGCGATGCGCAGGTACTTGGCCGCCTCGTCCAACCGCCCGCTCGCCAGCAGCAATTCGCCGTACTCCGCGTGGTTGGCGACGTACAGCGGCTCGATCGACAGCAGCCGTTCCCGCAGCCGGAGCGCCTCGCCGATGTGGCCCGCCCCGGCCAGCACGTAGCCGCAGCCGTTGAGGACCGTGGGGTCGTCCGGCGCCAGCCGCAACGCACGCCGGCACTCGGCCACGGCACCCGCGGCATCGAACCCGTAGGAGAGCAGGTAGGCGCGCGCCGCATGCGCGGGCCCCAGCCCGGGCGCCAGCCGCAGGGCCCTGTCCGCCGCCAGCCTGGCCTTGCGCATCTGCTCGCGGGCCCGCGCGGGAGGCTGGTTCCAGAACACGGCGACGGTGCTCCACGAGCCCGACAGCAGCGCCCATGCCATCGCGTAGCCGGGATCCAGTTGCACCGCGCGGGCCATGGCCTCGGCCGCGCGCGGGAAATCCTGGTCGTGCCAGTGCTTCAGGCCCTGCAGGTAGGCGCTGTAGGCGGCGACGTCGCCGCCCGGCGGCCGGTCGCCCGGCACGCGTCGGCTCCGGGCCGGCAGCAGCTTCGGCCGCAGGGCCCGCGCCACGGCCGAGGCGATCTCGTCCTGCAGGGCGAACAGGTCCTTGTACGGGCGGTCGTAGTGCTCGGCCCACACGCTGCTGCCGTCGGCGGCCCGCGTCAGCGAGGTGCTGATGCGCACCACGTCCCCGGCGTGCTGCACGCTGCCGTTGAGCAGGTAGGCCACGCCCAGCTTGCGGCCGATGGTGGCGCTGTCGTCGCGGCTGTCGCGGAAACGGAAGGCCGAAATGCGGCCCACCACCCTGAGCCCGTCGACCTGCGTCAGGGCATTGATGAGGCTTTCGGAAAGGCCGTCGGAGAAGAACTGCTGCGCCGGGTCGTTGCTGGCGTTGGCCAGCGGCAGCACGGCGATGCTGCGCTCGGCGACCGCGACCGCGCTGGCCGCCGGCGTGGGCGGTGGCGGCGACGGGGCCGGTGGCCGCGGCCACAGCACCCATCCGCCGATGCCGGCCGCGGCCAGCAGCGGCAGTAGCCAGCGCCAGGCGCCGCGGGCGCGCGAAGGCGCGAGATCGCCGGTGCGCCGCCGCGGCGCAGGCAACGGCACGTGGGCGGCGTCGGGTTCCGCCGCCGCCGCCGCGGGGACGGACGCCGGCCCGGCGCCGGCCTGGGCCGGCACGTCCAGCCGGTAGCCGACCCCGTGCACCGTGTGCAGGTAGCGCGGATGCTGGGCGTCCTCGCCCAGCGCGTGCCGCAGCAGGGTCATCACCCGGTTCAGTACCCCCGGGGTGACGTGGCGGTGGCCCCAGACCGCGTCCAGGATCTCGTCGCGGGTGAACACCCGCCCCGGGCTGGCGGCCAGCAGTGCGACCACCGCGAACGCCTTGGGCTCCAGCGGCCGCTCCACGCCGGCGCGCAGCAGCCGGCGGCCGACCGGGTCGATCACCACGTCGTCGAACGCCAGGCGGGTCGGGTCGGGCTGGTCCATGCGCACTCCGGGGCCGCATCCGGACAAACGCAAGCCGCCCGCCGGGGCGGCCCCAAGCATTCCCCAAGCCTTCCCAAGCACTTCCCGCGCGCCGCCTGCGCAATTCCTCAAGACCCGCGGCGGTCCGCGGCGGGAGGCTGCGGCCACCGGGAATCGCCCGGCAAGCCACGCCACCGGAGACCGCCATGAACCGTCGCGCCATCCCTTCCGTCCTCGTCCTGCTCGCCGCGGCCCAAGGGGCCGGCGCCCAGCAACCGCCGCGCGCGCTGCCGCCGGTGCGGGCCGTGGACTACGTCGTCGAGTGCCAGGCCCCGCGGCGCCTGCCCACCCAGGCCCAGGTCGGGGAGTGGACCGGCCAGCGCAACTTCAGCCAGGTCTATGCCACCCGGGAGCGGCTGATGGGCGACCTGGCCCGCGCCTGCCGCCGGCCCGGCATCGAGCAGGTGCGGCTGGTGCTGGCGCCGGCCGCGCGGCCCCCCCGCGCTCCCCCCGCGGCGGCCCGCCCCGCCGGGGGCCCCCGCGGGCCCGGCCCCCCCCGGGGGCCCCCCGGCGCCGCCCCCGCC
>CAMLJA010000080.1 GCA_946480065.1 uncultured Thermomonas sp.
CGCTATGCCGGGGTGCTGTAGCGGCGGCTGGTGGCGGGCTGCCGCGGGCTGCTGGTGAGGCTGGACTACCGGCAGGCCGAGCGCGTGGTCCCGCCGTTCAGCGTGCCGGACGACGAGGTGCGCGCGCTGTACGGGCGCGACTGGGCGATCGAGCGGCTGGAGCGGCGGCCGATCCCGCCCGACCACCCGGGCTACGTGGGCGGGGTTTCGCGGCTGGACACCTCGGTGCACGCGCTGCGCCGGCGCTGAGCCTGCGGGGCGGTTGATCCAGGTCAATACGCCGCCGCCGCCGCGCGCCTACGGTGCGCGCATGGAGCCGCGATCCGTCACCTTCAACGCCGAGCTGCTGCGCCGCTACGACCGGCCCGGCCCGCGCTACACGTCCTATCCCACCGCGCCGCAGTTCAACCCGGGCTTCGGCGAGAAGGAGCTGCGCGAGGTGGCCGCGGCCAGCAACGGCGACCCCATCCCGCGCCGGCTGTCGCTGTACGTGCACGTGCCGTTCTGCGCCAGCCCCTGCTTCTACTGCGGCTGCAACCGCATCATCACCCGCGACAAGGCGCGCGGCGAGGCCTACCTGGCGCGGCTGTTCCGCGAGATCGCGCTGGCCGCGCAGCTGTTCGACCGCGACCGCGAGGTGATCCAGCTGCATTTCGGCGGCGGCACCCCGAACTTCCTGGACCCCGCGCAGCTGCGCGAGGTGGTGGAGACGCTGCGCAGCCACTTCCGCTTCTCCGACGCGGCCGACCGCGACATCTCGATCGAGCTGGACCCGCGCTACGTCGACGCCGAGGCGATCGCCGCGCTGGCCGCGATCGGCTTCAACCGCGCCAGCTTCGGCGTGCAGGACTTCGACCCGGCGGTGCAGGCCGCGGTCAACCGCATCCAGTCGGTGGAGGAGACCCGCGCGGTGGTCGACGCCTGCCGCGCCAACGGCTTCCGCTCGGTCAACATCGACCTGATCTACGGCCTGCCGAAGCAGACCGTGGCCGGCTTCGCGCGGACGCTGGAGATCGTGGCCGGCATGCGCCCGGACCGGGTGGCGGTGTACGGCTACGCCCACCTGCCGGAGCTGTTCAAGCCGCAGCGGCAGATCGTGGGCGCCGACCTGCCCGACGCCGAGACCCGGCTGCAGCTGCTGCAGCTGGCGATCGAGGCGCTGACCGCGGCCGGCTACGTCTACGTGGGCATGGACCACTTCGCCCTGCCCGACGACGAGCTGGCGCTGGCGCAGGAACGCGGCGGGCTGCACCGCAACTTCATGGGCTACACCACCCACGCCGACAGCGACCTGGTGGGCCTGGGGGTGTCCGCGATCAGCCACATCGGCGACAGCTTCAGCCAGAACCCGCGCGACCTGCCCAGCTGGCAGGCGGCGCTGGACGAGGGCCGGCTGCCGGTGTTTCGCGGCATGCGGCTGGACGAGGACGACCAGCTGCGCGCCGACCTGATCCAGTCGCTGATGTGCCAGGGCGAGGTGCCGGTGGCGGCGCTGGAACGGCGCTACGCCATCGACTTCCGCAGCTACTTCGCGGAGGCGCTGGCGCGCCTGCGGCCGCTGCAGGACGACGGCCTGGTGAGGGTGGAGGGCGACCGGATCACCGCCACCTCGCGCGGGCGGCTGCTGTTGCGTAACATCGCCATGTGCTTCGACCGCTACCTCGACCAGCCCGCCACCGTCGCCACGCCGCGTTTCTCGCGCGCGATCTGACCCCGTTGCCGCGGCGGACCTGCCCATGAGCGGCGTGGCCTTCCCGCGCCAGGACGCCAGCACGCTGGCCGACGACGGCACCCCGCTGCGCTTCTGCTCCACCTGCGCGTTCTCCCAGGCCTGCCTGGACGAGGGCATGGACAAGGCCTCGCTGGGCGAGCTGCACGTGCTGGTGGAGCACGTGGGCCCGTTCCACGCCGGCGAGCACATCTTCCGCGAGGGCGACCCGTTCGAGGCGATCGCCGCGGTGCGCGCCGGCACCGTCAAGACCTACGTGGTGGACCGCGACGGCCACGAGCACGTCCACGGCTTCCACCTGCCGGGCGAGGTGATCGGGCTCAACGCGATCGACGGCGACCGCTACCCCTGCAACGCGGTGGCGCTGGACACGGTCATGCTGTGCCGCTTCTCGTTCCCCAGGATCTCGGTGCTGGCCACCCGCCTGCCCGGCCTGCAGCGGCAGCTGTTCCGCCTGCTGAGCCGCGACATCGGCCGCGCCGCGCTGCTGGCCGGGGACTGGTCCGCCGACCAGCGCATGGCGGCGTTCCTGGTGGGCATCTCCCGCCGGCTGGCCGCGCGCGGGTTCTCGCCCAACCGGTTCCAGCTGACCATGCCGCGCACCGACATCGCCAACTACCTGCGGCTGGCGCCGGAGACGGTGAGCCGGGTGCTGCGCCGCTTCCAGGAAGACGGCCTGCTCAGCGTGGAGCGCCGCGAGCTGGAGCTGCGCGACCGCGACGCCCTGGAGGCGCTGGCGGCGCCCGTGCTGCGCGGCTGACGCCCGCCCGGCGCCGGCCGACGGCGCGGGCTTGACGTGCATCAAGGCGGGGCGGCGCGACCGGGCCGACCATGCGCGCAAACCAAGGGAGAAGCCGTGATGCGCAACACGAGGAAGCTGTGGCTCGCGCTGGCGACGCTGCTGGTGGTCTCGTTCGGGGTCCTGCTGTGGGCCGGGACCGAGATCTTCCGCGCCGCCCCGCCGATGCCGGAAAAGGTGGTGAGCGAAAGCGGCCAGGTGCTCTATACCCGCGCCGACATCGAGCAGGGGCGCCAGGTCTGGCAGTCCATCGGCGGCATGCAGCTGGGCTCCATCTGGGGCCACGGCGGCTACGTGGCCCCGGACTGGAGCGCGGACTGGCTGCACCGCGAGTCGGTGGCCCTGCTGGACCTGTGGGCGCGCGCCGACGGCGGCATGGCGACCTGGGCGCAGCTGCCCGAAGAGGAGCAGGCCGCGCTGCGCAGCCGCCTGAAGTCGGTGATGCGCAGCAACACCTACGACCCCGCCACCGGCACCATCACCCTGCCCGACGACCGCGCGCTGGCGCTGTCGAACGTGGCCGCGCACTACGAGAGCCTGTTCGGCAACGACCCGGCCAACGCCACGCTGCGCGAGGCGTACGCGATGAAGAACGACACCGTGCCCGATGCCGCGCATCGCCGCGCGCTGACCGCGTTCTTCTGGTGGACCGCCTGGGCCGCCGGCACCGAGCGCCCGCGCGAGGCCGGCGACGCGATGGTGCCGTCGAAGTCGGGGGTGGTCGACAAGCAGGTCACCTACACCAACAACTGGCCCAGCGAGCCGCTGATCGACAACACCCCGCCGCCGTCGATGTGGGTGTGGTCGGCCTTCAGCGTGCTGTTCCTGATCGCCGGCATCGCCACGCTGGGCTGGTGGCACGCGCGGCAGGCGCACGACGAGCCGGCGCAGCTGCCGGCCAGCGACCCGCTGGCGGCGCTGCGCATCACCCCGTCGATGCGGGCCACCGCCAAGTATTTCTGGGTGGTGCTGGCGCTGTTCCTGGTGCAGATCCTGCTGGGCGCGATCACCGCGCACTACCAGGTGGAGGGCCAGCAGGCCTACGGCTTCGCGCTGTCGGACGTGCTGCCCTACTCGATCACGCGCACTTGGCACACCCAGCTGGCGGTGCTGTGGATCGCGGTGGCCTGGCTGGGCACCGGGCTGTACATCGCCCCGGCGCTGTCGGGGCATGAGCCGAAGTACCAGCGGCTCGGGGTCAACGTGCTGTTCACCTGCCTGCTGCTGATCGTGGTCGGCTCGTTCGCCGGCCAGTGGATGGCGGTGATGCAGAAGCTGGGGCTGGAGCACAACTTCTGGTGGGGCCACCAGGGCTGGGAATACGCCGACATGGGCCGCTTCTGGCAGTGGTTCCTGTTCATCGGCCTGCTGCTGTGGCTGACCCTGGTCGGGCGCGGCCTGTGGCCGGTCCTGCGCGGGCCGGCCTCGGGCACCCGCTCGATCGTGGGCCTGCTGTTCCTGTCCACCGTCTGCATCGGCCTGTTCTTCGGCTCGGCGCTGATGTGGGGCGAGCACACCCACATCTCCGAGGTCGAGTACTGGCGCTGGTGGCTGGTCCACCTGTGGGTGGAGGGCTTCTTCGAGGTCTTCGCCACCGCGGTGATGGCGCTGATCTTCACCCGCCTGGGCCTGATCAAGGAGAGCGTGGCCTCGGTGGCGGTGCTGTTCGCCACCATCGTGTTCATGGCCGGCGGCGTGCTGGGCACCCTGCACCACCTGTACTTCGTCGGCACGCCGACCGCGGTGGTGGCGCTGGGCGCGAGCTTCAGCGCGCTGGAAGTGGTGCCGCTGGCCTACATCGGCTTCGAGGCCTACCACACCTGGAAGCTGGGCCAGGCCACGCCGTGGATGGCGCGCTACCGCTGGCCGATCATGTTCTTCATCGCGGTCTCGTTCTGGAACCTGGTGGGCGCCGGCCTGTTCGGCTTCCTGATCAACCCGCCGCTGTCGCTGTACTTCATGCAGGGCCTCAACCTCACCCCGCTGCACGGCCACACCGCGCTGTTCGGCGTGTACGGGATGCTGGGCATCGCCCTGCTGCTGTTCGCGCTGCGCGGCCTGCGCGGGCAGATGGTCTGGGATACCCGCGCGCTGAAGGTGGCGTTCTGGTGCCTCAACATCGGCCTGGCGCTGATGGCCCTGCTCACCCTGCTGCCGCTGGGCACGATGCAGCTGCTGGCGGCGATCGAGCACGGCTATGCGTACGCGCGCTCTGCCGAGTTCATGCAGAAGCCGATCGTCGACATGCTGGTGTGGATGCGGGTGCCGGGCGACACCATCTTCAGCGTCGGGGCGCTGTCGCTGGGCTGGTTCGTGCTGCGGCTGTGGGTGGCGCCGCGGCGGGAAGCGGTCACGGGGGGCAGCGCCGAGCGGGAGTGACCTGCGGGCGGCGGCCGCACGACGAACCCCCGGGCGACCGGGGGTTCGTCGTTTGCGCGGGCGCGAAGCCGCGGGCTGACCTGGATCAACGCGGCGGCGGGGCGGGCGCGGCAGACTGGCCGCCATGGACACCCACGCCGCCCGCACCGCCGCCTCGCCCCGCCTGCTCGCGCAGGCGCCCCACCGCCTGATGTTCTTCATCGGCGCCAGCAACCTGCTGCTGGCGATGGCCTGGTGGGCGCTGTGGCTGGCGGACGCGCGCTGGCAGCTGTTCGGCCTGCGCCAGCCGCAGCCCTACGCCGGCTGGCTGCACGCGTTCCTGATGCAGTACCAGATGCTGCCCAGCTTCATCTTCGGCTTCCTGCTCACGGTCTTCCCGCGCTGGATGGGCCTGCCGGACATCCCCCGCTGGCGCTACCTGCCGGTGGGGCTGGGCCTGTTCGGCGGCCAGCTGGCCACCCTGGCCGGCGGCTTCGGCCTGGGGCCCGGCGTGGTGGTGGGCTACTGGATGACGCTGGCCGGCTGGGTGGCCGGGCTGGCCACGCTGGGCCCGCTGCTGCGCCAGGAGCGCGGCACCAGCTGGCATGCCCGCGCCTGCTTCCTGGGGCTGTCGCTGGGGATGCTGGGCCTGCTGGCGTGGGGCGGCTTCCTGCTCGGCGACGACCCGCGGCTGGCCTTCGCCAGCATCAAGCTGGGCACGTTCGGCCTGCTGCTGCCGGTGTACTTCAGCGTGGCGCACCGGATGTTCCCGTTCTTCGCCGCCAACGTGGTGCCCGGCTACGTGGCCTGGCGCCCGCTGTGGCTGCTCGGCGCGGTGCTGGGGCTGTGCCTGGCCCACCTGGGGCTGGAACTGCTGCAGGCGTACGCCTGGCTGTGGCTGGCCGATGTGCCGCTGCTGGCGCTGCTGCTGGCCGCGCTGTGGCGGTGGTGGCCGCGCGGCCCGGCGCCCGGGCTGCTGCAGGTGCTGTTCCTGGGCCTGTCGTGGCTGCCGCTGGCGATCGCGCTGTACGCATTCCAGAGCATCGCCTACGCGCGCACCGGCGAGTTCCTGCTCGGCCGCGCGCCGGCGCACGCGCTGTTCATCGGCTTCTTCGGCAGCGTGCTGGTGGCGATGGTCACCCGCGTGACCCAGGGCCATTCCGGGCGCGCGCTGGTGATGCCGGCCGCGGCCTGGTTCGCGTTCGCGGCGATCCAGCTGGTCGCGCTGCTGCGGGTGTTCGCGGAAGTCGCGCCCGACCCGCTGGCCTGGCAGGCCGTCGCCGCGGCCGCCTGGCTGCTGGCGTTCTCGCCGTGGGTGGCGCGGATCGGCCGCATCTACCTTTCGCCGCGCAGGGACGGCAAGCCCGGATGATCGAGTTCTATCCCCAGATCAAGCTGTTCCACATGACCGTGGCGATCCTCAGCGGCAGCCTGTTCGCGCTGCGCGGCGGCTTCGCCCTGGCCGGCGCGCGCTGGCCGCGGTCGCTGCCGGTGAAGTGGCTGAGCTACGCCATCGACACCGCCCTGCTCACCGCCGCGCTGATGCTGCTGACCATCCTGCCGTGGGCGATGTTCGGCAACGGCTGGCTGCTGGCGAAGCTGGCGCTGCTGGTCGCCTACATCGTGCTGGGCGTGCTGGCCCTGCGCCCGCAGCGCAGCCTGCGCGGGCGCGCGGTCTGCTACGCGGCGGCGCTGCTGGCGTTCGCCGCGATCTACGGCATCGCCCGCGCGCACCACCCGCTGGGCTGGCTGGCGCGGTGGCTGGCATGAGCCGCGGCGGCCGCGCCTGGACGCTGGCGGCGATCGAGCGCCTGCACCGCGAGGCCGCGCGCTCGGCCGACACCCACCTGCTGCAGCTGCGGCTGCCCGCGTTCGCCGGGATCGACTTCTACCTGAAGGACGAGGCCGCGCACCCCACCGGCAGCCTCAAGCACCGGCTGGCGCGCTCGCTGTTCCTGTACGCGCTGTGCAACGGCCGCCTGCGCGAGGGCCAGGCGGTGGTGGACGCGTCCTCCGGCAGCACCGCGATCTCCGAGGCGTGGTTCGCACGGCTGCTGGGGCTGCCGTTCGTGGCGGTGATGCCGGCCTGCACCGCGCCGGCCAAGATCGAGGCCGTGCGCGCGCTGGGCGGGCGCTGCGAGCTGACCGGGGCCGGCGCCTGCACCCAGGCGCGGGCGCGCGAGATCGCCGACGGCGGCGCCTGCTTCCTGGACCAGTTCGGGCTGGCCGAACGCGCCACCGACTGGCGCGGCAACAACAACATCGCCGAGTCCATCGTGCAGCAGATGGCGCGCGAGCCGCATCCCGAGCCCGCGTGGATCGTGTGCGGCGCCGGCACCGGTGGCACCTCCGCCACCATCGGCCGCTACCTGCGCTACCGCGGGCTGGGCACGCGGCTGTGCGTGGCCGAACCGGCCGGCGGCGCGTTCGCCCGCGGCTGGCGCGACGACGATACCGGCGCGCTGGCCAGCCGCCCCACCGTGGTCGAGGGCATCGGCCGGCCGCACGCGGAACCCGGCTTCGTGTACGCGGTGGTCGACGCGGTGGAGGAGGTGGAGGACACCGAGTCGATCGCCGCCAGCTGGCTGCTGGAGGATCTGCTGGGTCGCCGCTACGGCGGTTCCTCCGGCACCAACCTGGCCGCCTGCGTTCGGCTGGCGGAGGCGATGCGCCAGCGCGGCCGCACCGGCAGCATCGTCACCTTGCTGTGCGACCGCGGCGAGCGCTACGCGCAGACCCTGTTCGATCCGGGCTGGCTGGCGGCGCGCGGGATCGACCCGGTGCCCGCCCGCGCCGCGCTGGCGGCGCGGCTGCAGCTGCCCTGAGCCCCCGAATCCTCACTCCAGCAGGGCGCGCGCCCGCGCCTGCAGCGCCAGCCATGACGCCTGCAGCGCCTCCGGGCGCGGGGTGACCCGCGCGATCAGCGCCAGCGCGGCTTCCAGCGCCTGCACGCGCGCCAGCAGCGCGTCGTAGTCGGTCGCGTCCACCAGCTCGCAGCGCCGGTCCTGGCAGACGCCCACGCAGGGGCGCGGGGCGTCCACCTTGCCGCAGCCGATGCAGCGCCAGCCCTGGATGCGCTCGACCGGCGCGCCCATGCGCTCAGCCGCAGCTGCCGCAGCAGCCGCAGCTCTCCTCGTCGGCGGCCGCCGCGGTCGCGCCCACCACGAAGTCGATCACCACCGCGCCGGGCTCGCGCTGGCGGTAGCGGATCCCGACCGCATCCCCGTATCGCTGCCGCAGCTGG
>CAMLJA010000081.1 GCA_946480065.1 uncultured Thermomonas sp.
CTCGAGATCGAGGCCCTGATCGGCATCTACGACTGGGAGCGGCGGATCCGCCAGCCGCTGGTGTTCGACATCGAGATGGCGTTCGACAACCGGGTGCCGGCCGCCAGCGACGACATCGCCGACACCCTGGACTACAAGGCGGTCAGCAAGCGCCTGATCGAGTTCGTCGGCCAGTCCGGCTTCGGCCTGGTGGAGACCCTGGCCGAGCGCTGCGCCGGCATCATCCTGGAGGAATTCGGGGTGGCCCGCGTGCGCCTGAAGCTGAGCAAGCCGGGCGCGGTGCGCGGCGCCCGCGCGGTGGGCGTGCTGGTCGAGCGCGGCCGCGCCTGATGGGCCGCGCCTACCTCAGCCTGGGCAGCAACATCGCCCCGGAGGCGCACCTGCGGGCGGCGCTGGCCGCGCTGCGGGCGCGCTTCGGCGCGGTGGTGGCGTCGCCGGCCTACCGCTTCGCGGCGGTCGGCTTCGACGGCGGCGACTTCCTCAACGCCGCGGCCATCGTCGACAGCGACCTGGATCCGTTCGCCCTCAACGACTGGCTGCACGCACTGGAGGCCGCGCAGGGCCGCGACCGCAGCGGGCCGCGGTTCGGCGACCGCACCCTGGACATCGACATCGTGTTCTACGACGACCTGGTGCTGGACGGCCCGGGCCACCTGCAGCTGCCGCGCGACGAGCTGCGGCACGCCTTCGTGCTGGGCCCGCTGGCGGCGATCGCCCCCGACGTCGTCGACCCGCGCAGCGGCCGCCGCCTGGCCGAGCTGTGGCGGGCGCATCCCGACCACGGCCGGCTGCCGCCGCCCGTCGCCATCTGATCCCGCGCAGGGCGCGCGCCCCGCGACTCAGGTGCCGCGGCCGCCGTCCACCCGCAGCACCTGGCCGGTGACGTAGCCGGACGCATCGCCGGCCAGCCAGGCCACGGCGTCGGCGATGTCGGCCAGCGCGCCGGTGCGGCCCAGCGGCACCTTCGCCAGCAGCGCCGCCTGCGCCTCCGGGCTCTTGCCGGCGTCGGGCCACAGGATCGCGCCCGGCGCCACCGCGTTCACCCGCACCTCCGGCGCCAGGTCGCGTGCCAGCGCCTTGGTCATCATCCGCAGCGCCGCCTTCGCCATGCAGTACAGCGGGTGCCCGGCCAGCGGCTGGTCGGCGTGGATGTCGACCAAGTTGACGATGGCGCCGCGGGCCGCGCGCAGGTGCGGCGCCGCGGCCTGGGAGAGGAAGAACGGCGCCCGCGCGTTGCTGGCGAACAGGTCGTCCCACTGCGCCGGCGTGGCCTGGCCGACCGGCGTCGGATAGAACGCCGAGGCGTTGTTGACCAGCAGGTCCAGCCGCCCGAACGCGCCCACGGTGCGCGCCACCAGTTCCGGCAGGCGGTCGAACGCGGCCAGGTCCGCGTGCAGGGCGATCGCGCTGCCGGGCCGCCCGGCGTCCAGCTCCGCGGCCAGCGCCTCGGCCTCCGCGCGCGAGCCGCGGTAGTGGATGGCCACCGCGTGGCCGTCGGCGTGCAGGCGGCGCGCGATCGCCGCGCCGATGCGGCGGCCGGCGCCGGTGACCAGGGCGGCCTTGCGGTCGGGGGCAGTCACGGCTGGCTTATCCTGTGGTTCCATCCGCGTCCATTGAAGCATGACCGCCATCCCGCTACCCGATGCCGACGCCCTAGCGCACAGCGCGCACCTGCGCGAGGTGATCCAGGAACAGATCATCGCCGGCGGCGGCAGCCTGCCGTTCTGGCGGTTCATGGAGCTGGCGCTATACGCGCCGGGGCTGGGCTACTACAGCGCGGGCGCCACCAAGTTCGGCGACGCCGGCGACTTCACCACCGCGCCCGAGGTGTCGCCGCTGTTCGCCGCCTGCGTGGCCGATGCGCTGGCGCCGGTGCTGCGGCAGCTCGGCCCGGAGGCGGTGTTCGTGGAAGTCGGCGGCGGCAGCGGCGCCTTCGCCGAGACCTGCCTGGCGAAGCTGCTGGCCAACGACGCGCTGCCGGCCCGCTATGCCATCCTGGAGCCCAGCGCCGACCTGCGCGAGCGCCAGCGCGAACGCCTGCAGCAGCGCCTGCCGCCGCTGCTGTTCGAACTGGTCGAGTGGCTGGACGGGCCGCTGCAGGCGCCGTGGGACGGCGTGCTGTTCGCCAACGAGGTGCTGGACGCGCTGCCCACGCCGCGCTTCGCGGTGCGCGGCGGCGAGGTGCTGGAGGAGCACGTGGCGCTGGACGGCGAGGGCCGTTTCCTGCGGGTGGAGCGGCCGGCCGACCCGCTGCTGCTGGGCGCGGTGCGCCACGTCGAGCGCCAGCTGCCGGCGCCGTTCGCGGACGGCTACCGCAGCGAAGTGCTGGCGCAGCTGCCGTACTGGCTGCAGGCGGTGGCGGGCGGCCTGCGCGAGGGCGCCATGCTGTTCGTCGACTACGGCTACGCGCGCGGCGAGTACTACCTGCCGCAGCGCCGCGACGGCACCCTGCGCGCGTTCCGGCGCCACCGGCTGGTGGAGGACGTGTTCGCGCACCCGGGCCTGCAGGACATCACCGCCTCGGTGGACTTCACCGCGCTGGCCGAGGCCGGCACCGGCGCCGGCTTCGACTTCGCCGGCTACTGCTCGCAGGCCAGCTTCCTGCTGGGCAACCGCTTGGCGGAGAACCTGGCGCTGGCCGAGTCGCGCGCGGCCGACGAGCTGGCCCGCCACAACCTGCGCCAGCAGGCCAAGCGGCTGACCCTGCCCAGCGAGATGGGCGAGCGCTTCCAGGCGATGGGCTTCCAGCGCGGGGTCGAGCTGGGCGCCGCGTTCCTGGTCGGCGACCTGAGCCACCGGCTGTGAGCGCCGCGCCCCGCTTCGGCCGCACCCTGAAGCCGTTCCGGCGCCCGTGGCTGTGGGCGGCGCTGTGGATGCTGGGGATCGCGGTGGTGGTGGTCGCCTCGCTGGTGCCGGCGCGCGACCTGCCCGACCTGCAGGTGAGCGACAAGACCGAGCACCTGGCCGCCTACGCGCTGCTGGCGGCGGGCGCGGTGCAGCTGTTCCGGCGCCGGCTGTCGCTGGCCGTGGCCTGCGTGCTGCTGGTGCTGATGGGGATCGGGCTGGAATACCTGCAGGCCTCGATGCGGCTGGGGCGCACCCTGGACCGCGCCGACGCGCTGGCCAACACGCTGGGCGTGCTGGCCGGGCTGGCCACCCTGTTCACGCCGCTGCGCGACCTGCTGCTGCGGCTGGACGGCGGCCGCTAGCCGCGGCGACGGACGGCGGCCGCCGCGCCGCCGCCGCCGCGTTGGCCTGCTTGCGGGATGTCCCGCGAAGGAGCACGGCCATGCCCCGTTTCATCATCGAACGCGAGATCCCCGGCGCCGGCAAGCTGTCCCCGGCGGAACTGCAGGGCATCTCGCAGACCTCCTGCGGCGTGCTGCGGGAGATGGGCCCGCAGGTGCAGTGGGTGCGCAGCCACGTGACCGCCGACAAGATCTATTGCGAGTACATCGCGCCCGACGAGGCCAGCGTGCGCGAGCACGCGCGCCTGGGCGGCTTCCCGGCGAACGCGGTCAACCGGGTCACCGGCACCATCGACCCCACCACCGCGGAGTGACCGCCCTCAGCCGCGGGCGGCGGCGATCGCGGCGATCCGCGCCCGGCGCAGGGCTTCGCCGAAGGCCGGGCCGGTGACGCCCTGCGCGGCGATGGCGTCGCTGCGCACCGCCAGCGCCGCGGCGTGCAGGCACCGCAGCGTGGCGGCCTGCGGGTAGGCGGCGTCGGCCAGGCCGGCGCGGCCGCGCGCGTCGGCTTCGCAGACGGTGGCCAGGCGGTCGATGCGGGCGGGCTTGCGGAAACCGTCGCAGCGCGCCAGCAGGTCGTGCACGGTGGCGTCCTTCAGCTCGGCGATGCGGTGCACGTTGAGGTGCTCGCGGCAGCACAGCACGGCCAGGTCGCGGTGCTCGGCCGGCACCTTCAGCCGTTCGCACAGCGCCAGCACCGGGGCGACGCCGCGCTGTTCGTGCATCAGGTGGCGCGGCAGCGCGTCGGCCGGCGTCAGCGCCTTGCCCAGGTCGTGGCACAGCGCGGCGAAGCCGACCATGTCGTCGCCCGGCGCCAGCCGCGCGGCCATGTCGCAGACCAGTTCCTGGTGCAGGCCGGTGTCGACCTCCGGGTGGTAGTCCGCGCGCTGCGGCACGCCGTACAGCGCGTCCACCTCGGGCAGCACCGCGCGCAGCGCACCGGCCTGCCGCAGGGTGCGCAGGAAGGCCGCGGGGGCCGCGCCGCGCAGCGCCTTCGCCAGCTCCTGCCAGACCCGCTCCGGCACCAGCGTGGCCAGCTCGCCGCCGTCGGCCATCTGCCGCATGAGCGCCAGCGTCTCCGGCGCGACGGTGAAGCCCAGCGGCGCCAGCCGCGCCATTAAGCGGGCCGCGCGCAGCACCCGCAGCGGATCCTCGACGAAGGCCCCGCTCACGTGGCGCAGGACGCGCGCGTCGAGGTCGCGCGCGCCGCCGAACGGATCCACCAGGGCGCCGTCCGCCGCCCGTGCGATCGCGTTGATGGTGAAGTCGCGGCGACGCAGGTCGTCCTCCAGCGTCACCGACGGGTCGGCATGCACCACGAAGCCGGTGTAGCCGCGCCCGGACTTGCGCTCGGTGCGCGCCAGCGCGTGTTCCTCGCCGGTGCCCGGATGCAGGAACACCGGGAAGTCGCGGCCCACCTGGCGAAACCCCGCGGCCCGCATGTCCTCCACCGTCGCGCCGACCACCACGAAATCGCGGTCGCCCGGCGGCAGGCCCAGCAGCGCGTCGCGCACGGCGCCGCCGACCAGGTAGACCTTCGCGTGGGCGGGCAGCGCTGTCATCCGGCAAGGATGCCTGATTCCGCACGCGTTCACTGGCTGCGCGGAGGTGCCGGTTTCATCGCCAGGGATGGAGCACCCGCGGCTTGCTTCCGCGGCGGATCGGGATCGCGCCGGGCTCCGCCCTTCGGGCTACGCGGGCGGACGACTGCCCGGCTCAGTGGGCGCGCTTGCCCCAGTCGCGATCGTCGAACAGCTCCGGGTAGCGGGCCAGCGCCTGCTGCATCGGCAGCAGCTCCGCCTTGGTGAACGTGCCGGCGCGTGCGGCGTTGGCGCCGGCGAAGAACTTCACCAGCAGGCCGTGGAGCGCCGCGTCGGCCTCGGGCTTGAGCTTGCAGTGGGCGATCATGTCCTTGATCGCGGCGTCGATCCCGGCCACCGCCTTGTCGCGCCCGGCCTGGTCCAGGTGACCCATCTCGTAGTGGCTCAGCGCCTCTGTCGCCTCGCGCAGGCTGCGCATGCCCGCGCGCAGCGGCGCATCGGTGGCCCAGCGCTGCGCCAGTGCGGGCGCGTGGCCGACGGCGGGCTGCGCGTGCGCGTGCGTGGACTGCGCCAGCGCCGGCGCGGTGGCCAGCGCCACGATCAGCGCCGCTGCGAACACAACACCCGATTGACTGGTGGCCATGGCGGCGTCTCCCTCGTCTGCGGACACGCTGTCCGCGCGTGCCGCCACCTTCGCAGTCCGCCGCCGGGCCGGCCATGACCCAGGTCAACGCGCCGCAACGTCCCCAAACCGCTGCGGGAACCGGTGAACACGGGTCAGGGAACCGCTCCGATCCAATCGCGCTCCCGATACGCCCGCGGGGGCATTCGCGCCAACGACGGATCAGGACGCCAACGGTGTCAGCAGTTCCGCGCCCTGTTCCAGCGGATAGATGCCCGCTGCGGGGAGTGCATCCGGGCTGCCGGCCGACCGCTGCAGCTTTCCGGCCCACGGGATCGGCTTGCGCGCCCCCGGGACATAGACTTCCCAGCCCCCGGCCGGTTGGCCGTGGAGCCTGAACTCGACCGGGATGCGTACCAGCTCGGGCTCCGCGGGCGCCGTCTGGCCTGGGTTGGCGCGCAGGTTGACGGTCCAGTCCCTGGCGGCGTGGATCGCCGCGTCGGCGAACGCCTTCCTGAGGGCGTTCATGACGATCTTGTTGTGGCTGTAGATGCCCAGGTTGACCTGCTCGGCATCCACGTCGAGCAGGTGTCCGTCAGCGCCAAACCGCGCCAGCAGGTAAACGATGCCGGTCGCCTTCGCCTGCAACGCCACCTCGGGATAATCGGGTGGATCCATTTTCCCCGGGGTGACCTCGCCGCCTTGCTGCGAGGATCGGAAATAGGTGCTCGCGATGCGGACGGTGTAATCCTTCCCCTGGTTGCGCTTGGCGACCAGCCGCAGCGACATGGGCACGGTGGCCGCAACGGGTTGCCCGTTGACCTTCACCGGTTGGAATTTCCACTGCGAGATGGCGCCATCCAGGTACGTCTGCAGGGGCGCGTCCAGCGCCCGCTGCGGATCGAGCCGGTAGGACGCGACGCTGCCATCGGCCCGGATCGACACCTCGCCGGTGACCCGCAAACTCGCTTCGGCTTCGGCAGGGAGCGGGATCTTGCGGGCATCCGAGATCCCCGGCAGCGCCAGCGACGCCAGCATCATCAAGACAGCCAACGTGGTGCGAAGCATTTGACATTCCCCTCCCGCAGTCCTGGCCGAGTATAGCCAGCGGCCCGAGGGGCGGTGGACGGTTCGAAGCCCGCCAGCGGACTCAGCGGCGCTTGCGCGCCCGGCTGGCGCGCGCCGGCGGCTGCGGCGAGGCGACGGCCTCGGGCGCCGGGCAGGCGAAGCCCTTGCGCGGGCCGTCGGTGCGGCCCAGCAGGCGGTCGGACAGGCGCAGGGCGTCGCCGTTGAGGCGCCAGTCGTAGACGGTGCTGAAGCTCAGCACGCGGGCCACGTACTCGCGGGTTTCCTTGTAGCTGATGGTCTCGATCCAGAAGTCCGGGTCCATGTCGGGGCGCTGCGACATCCAGCGGCCCAGCGGCGCGGGGCCGGCGTTGTAGCCGGCGATGACCTGATAGGGCTTGCCGCCGTAGCGGTCCATCAGCTCGCGCAGGTAGGCGGTGCCGAGGGCGATGTTGGTGTCGGCGTCGTACAGGCTGTCGCCGCCGGTCCACGGCAGGCCCAGGCGGGCGGCGACCGCGGCGCCGGTGGCGGGCAGGACCTGCATCAGGCCGCGGGCGTCGGCGGCCGAGCGCGCGTTCGGGTCGAACACGCTCTCGGCGCGGATCTCGGCGGCCACCCACGCCGGGTCCAGGTGGTTGCGCGCGGCTTCGCGGCGCAGGGTGGCGTCGTGGTGCAGCGGGAAGCGCAGCCGGTACAGCCGCTGTTCCTCCGGATGGCGCTTGCCGCCCACGTTGAGCAGCCCGAACACCGCGCGGTCGAACCAGCCGTTGTCCTGCGCCACCTCCACCGCCAGCCGCCGCTGTTCGTCGGTGTAGCGCGCCAGCGCGGCGTCCCATTCCCGCAGCGCCCAGCCCTTGCGGTCCAGCGCGAACAGCTGCAGCGCGCGCACCAGGCCCGGGTCGCGCGCCAGCGCCTGCCTGGCCGCCGGCGCGGCCGCCGGCTCCCACGGGCACAGCGCGTACGGCTGGCCCAGCCGGTCGGCGGCCAGGAAGCCGTGGAAGTCGGCCGCGCGCGCGGCCCGTGCGTACAGCGCGCTGGCGCCGGCGGCATCGCCGGTGAGTTCGCTGGTGCGCGCGGCGAAGTACAGCCAGCGCGAATCGTTGCGCTGTTCATCGGGCATGCGCCGTATGGCGGCCAGCGCGGCCGCCCAGTCGCCGCGGGCTAGGGCCTCGCGCACCTGCCATTCGTGCAGGCTGGCGTCGTAGGCCGACAGCGGCACCTTCGCCAGCCGCTCCGCCGAGCCGGGCAGGTAGGAGGCGACCGTCCACAGCGCGACCTGGTGCAGCACGCGCCCGCGCTCGGCCTCGCCGAACCCCAGCGCCTCGCCGACCGCCGGCAGCAGCGCCTCGGCGCGGTCGGGCGAGGCCTTGGCCAGGCGCGCCAGCGCCACCGAGGCCACCAGCCGGCTGCGCGCGGTCTTCGGCCAGCCGCCGACGTCGCCGTCGGGCGCGTCCAGGTAGGCGGCGTAGCGCTGCGCCAGCGCGGCGTCCGCGGCGGACAGGCCCTGGGCGATGGCGCGCATCACCCCGGTCTGGGCCTCGGCCGCGGCGAGGTCGAAGCGTTCCCAGCGCAGGGCGTCGTCCAGCCCGCCCTGGGC
>CAMLJA010000082.1 GCA_946480065.1 uncultured Thermomonas sp.
CCCAGCTTCTCGAACATCTTCAGCGCCTTGCGCGCGTCCAGGGTGGCGATGTCCTGCGGGGTGGTGACCACCACCGCGCCGGCCACCGGGATCTTCTGCGCCAGGGTGAGCTGGATGTCGCCGGTGCCGGGCGGCAGGTCCACCACCAGCACGTCCAGGTCGCCCCAGCGGGTGTCGTTCAGCAGCTGGGTCAGCGCCGAGGTGGCCATCGGACCCCGCCAGATCATCGGCGTGTCCTGGTCCACCAGCAGGCCGATCGACATCGCCTCGACCCCGTGCGCGCGCATCGGCTCGATGGTCTTGCCGTCCGGGCTGTCCGGGCGGCCGGACAGGCCCAGCATCATCGGCACGCTGGGGCCGTAGACGTCGGCGTCCATCACCCCCACCGCCAGGCCCTCGGCGGCCAGCGCCAGCGCCAGGTTGACCGCGGTGGTGGACTTGCCCACCCCGCCCTTGCCCGACCCCACGGCGATGATGTTGCGGACGTTGGCGAGCGGCTTGAGCTCGCCCTGGACGGCGTGCGGGGCTAGGCGGGGCATGGGCGGTCGGCGACGGCGGGGGACCGCCATTCTAGCGGAGCATGAACGGCGGCCCGCCGGCAGCCCAACGCCGGTTCAACGCCGGACCGGCGCGCGCTCCGTACCGCTGCGGATGGGGTATAAAAGGCCATCGGGCGCAACCCTGCGCCCCCGGCTCCCTGGGAGGGGAAACACATGCGCAAGATCATCCTGACGGCCCTGCTGGCCTCGGTCGCGTTCGCCGCGAGCGCCCAGGACCACGCCTCGCCGATCGGCAAGTGGAAGACGCTCGACGACGAGAGCGGCAAGCCGATGACCATCACCGAGATCTACCAGGCCAAGAACGGCACCCTGGCGGCGAAGATCGTCGAGAACCTGGGCCTGCCGGCGAACTGCGACGAGTGCAGCGGCGCCAACAAGGGCAAGCCCTTCGTCGGCATCGTCACCCTGTGGAATCTGAAGGCGAACAAGGACGGCACCTGGGGCGGCGGCAACGGCTACAAGCCCTCGGACGACCGCAAGTTCAACGCCAAGTCGATCCGCCTGGTCGACGGCGGCAAGAAGCTGGAGGTCAAGGGCTGCGTGGCGTTCTTCTGCAAGACCGCGACCTGGGTGCGGGTGGACTGACCCGCCGCGCCCGCGCCACCCATCGGACGGCCCGCCCTGCGGGCCGTTTCCTTGCCCGCCGCCGGAGCCTGCCATGCGCGTCCTCGTTCTCGCTTCCCTGCTCGCCGCCCTGCCCGCCGCCGCGGCGCCGCCGCAGGAGCCGCCGCTGGGCCGCTGGACGACCATAGACGACGCCAGCGGCAAGCCGAAGTCGGTGGTGGAGCTGTACCACGCGCGCGACGGCAGCGTGGCGGGGCGGGTGGCCGAGGTGCTGGACACCAGGGACGGTCCGAATCCCGTCTGCGACAAATGCACCGGCGCCAACCACGGCAGGCCGATCAAGGGACTGGTGATCCTGTGGGGCCTGCGCCCGGACGGCCCCGGCCGCTGGAGCGGCGGGCGGGTGCTGGACCCGGAGAACGGCAAGGACTACAAGGCCAAGCTGGAGCTGCTGGACGGCGGGCGCAAGCTGGGCCTGTCCGGCTGCATCGCGTTCTTCTGCCGCCGGCAGGTCTGGCTGCGGGAGTGACCGCGGCGGCATTTGCTGCCATGCAATAATCGGCGCCCGCTCGCCCGCACGCCGCCGATGCCCCGTCCCGCGCTCGTCACCAACGCCCTGCCCTATGCCAACGGCCCGCTGCACCTGGGCCACCTGGTGGGCTACATCCAGGCCGACATCTGGGTGCGGGCGCGGCGGATGGCTGGCGGCGAGGTGCACTTCGTCTGCGCCGACGACACCCACGGCACCCCGATCATGCTGGCGGCCGAGAAGGCCGGCACCACGCCGGAGGCCTTCATCGCCGCGGTCCAGGCCGGGCACGAGCGCGATTTCGCCGACTTCGGCGTGGCCTTCGACTGGTACCACTCCACCCATTCCGACGAGAACCGCCAGCTGACCGAGCGCTTCTACGCGGCGCTGGACGCGCGCGGCAGCATCGAGCGGCGCGCGATCGAGCAGCTGTACGACCCGGCCAGGCAGATGTTCCTGCCCGACCGCTACGTCAAGGGCACCTGCCCGGCCTGCAAGTCGCCCGACCAGTACGGCGACAACTGCGAGGTCTGCGGCGCCACCTACAGCCCCACCGACCTGATCGACCCGCGCTCGGTGGTGTCCGGCGCAACGCCCGAACTGCGGGCCTCCGAGCACTTCTTCTTCAAGCTGGGCCAGTACACCGAGGTGCTGCGCGACTGGCTGCAGGGCGACGTCGCCGTGCCGGGCGTGAAGGCCAAGCTGGGCGAATGGATCAATGGCGAGGGCGGCCTGCGCGACTGGGACATCTCCCGCGATGCGCCCTACTTCGGCTTCGAGATCCCCGGCCACCCGGGCAAGTACTTCTACGTCTGGCTGGACGCGCCGATCGGCTACTTCTCCAGCCTGCTGGCGCTGGCCCGCAGCGGCAAGGCCGCCGGCTTCGACGAGGCCCGCATGCAGGCGCTGCTGCAACCGGGCGATGGCTCGGAACTGCACCACTTCATCGGCAAGGACATCGTCAACTTCCACGGCCTGTTCTGGCCGGCCGTGCTGGAGGGCAACGGCCTGCGCAAGCCCGACCGGCTGCACGTCAACGGCTACCTGACCGTGGACGGCGCCAAGATGAGCAAGTCGCGCGGCACCTTCGTGATGGCGCGCACCTACCTCGACGCCGGGCTGGACCCGGAGGCGCTGCGCTACTACTTCGCCTGCAAGACCTCCGGCGGCGTGGACGACCTGGACCTCAACCTGTCCGACTTCGTTGCGCGCGTGAACAGCGACGTGGTCGGCAAGTTCGTCAACCTGGCCAGCCGCAGCGCCAGGCTGCTGGAAACCCACTTCGGCAACACCGTCGGCGGCTCGCCGTGGGCGGCGGCCGCGCAGCCCGCCGGCCTGAGCGAGGGCTGGCTGGACGAGGCGCGCCGCCTGCTCGATGGCGTGCGCGCCCTGACCCGGCTGTCCGCCGACCTGTACGCACAGGACAACCCCGCGGCGGTGACCCGCAACGCGATGGCGGCCGCCGACCTGGCCAACGAATACATCGCCCGCACCGCGCCGTGGGCGCTGGCCAAGGACGCCGCGCGCCGCGACGACCTGCAGCTGGTGCTGTCCACCGCGCTGCAGGCCTTCGCCGACATCGCCGCCGCGCTGAAGCCGATCCTGCCGCGCACCGCCGCCGCCATCGAGGCCTACCTGGGCACGGAGCTGCAGGCGGACACCGGCAGCGACCGCGCCGTCGCGCTGTGGGGCCGCACGCTCAACCCCTATTCGCCGCTGTTCACCCGCATCGACCCGAAGCATATCCAGGCCATGATCGACGCCAGCAAGGACACCCTCGCCGCTCCCGCCCCGACCGCCGCGCCGGCCAAGGCCGCACCCGCCCGCGCGGACGCCACGCCCGCCCCGAAGGCCGGGACGGACACCGCGTACATCGGCATCGACGACTTCGCCAGGCTCGACCTGCGCATCGGCAGGGTGCTGGAGTGCGGCTTCGTGGACGGCAGCGACAAGCTGCTGCGCTTCCTGCTGGACGCCGGCGACCTGGGCCAGCGGCAGATCTTCTCCGGCATCCGCGCCAGCTACGGCGAGCCGGAAAAACTGGTGGGCCGCAGCGTGGTCTTCATCGCCAACCTGGCCCCGCGCAAGATGCGCTTCGGCGTGAGCGAGGGGATGATCCTGTCGGCCGGCTTCGACGGCGGCGCGCTGGCCCTGCTGGACGCCGACGGCGGCGCGCAGCCCGGCATGCCGGTGCGCTGAGACCGCGCAGCCGGCCGCCAGGAAACGTCAAGGTCGTGTTGCCGTTTTCGCTGCAGCGAAATCAAGGAGGAGATGCCGGCCGCAGGCCGGCAGCGGGGGACATTCGCGGAAGCGGAAGCGGCAGCACGGCCCACGTGGAATCTCCGCGATGACCACTTCCGGAACACTCGGCCTGGTCGAGCGCCTCGACCGCCTGCTGCCCCAGACCCAGTGCGGGCAGTGCGGCTTCGACGGGTGTCGCCCGTACGCGGAAGCGATGGCGCGCGGCGAAGCGGGCATCGACCATTGCCCGCCCGGCGGCGATGCCGGGGCCCGCGCATTGGCGCACGTGCTGGGCGTGCCGGCGGTGCCCTACGACCGCGCCCGCGGCGTGCAGGCGCCGCCGCAGGTGGCGCGGGTGGTGGAAGCCGACTGCATCGGCTGCACCAAGTGCATCCAGGCCTGCCCGGTGGACGCCATCATCGGCGCGAGCAAGCACATGCACGTGGTGGTGGATCCGCTGTGCACCGGCTGCGCGCTGTGCGTGCCGGCCTGCCCGGTGGACTGCATCGTGATGGAACCCGCCCCGTAGGCGCGCACCGCGGGGATGCAGCAGTCGGCGGATGTCCGCGCCGGCCATCGCGCCCCTGCGGTGCGCGCCTACGAAGCGTCCGTGCGCGGGCTCAGTCGGCCGCGCAGGCGTCGCAGACGCGCTCGACCCGGAAGCCCTTCGCGCGCAGCTTCTCGACCAGCCCGTCCGGGCCCAGCAGGTGCAGGCTGCCGACCACCACCAGGGTGTCGTCGGTGCCTGGCGCGCGCAGGCGGGCCTCGATCCGCGGCAGCCAGGCGGCGTTGCGCTCGACGTCCAGCAGGCGGTAGGACTCCGGCGTCTTGCGCGCCATCTCCGCGCGCATCTTCGCGTCCAGCCGCTCCGCGTCGCCGGCGCGCCACGATGCGTGCATGTCCATCAACTCGCGCGTGGCCTTGCGCGGATCGGCCAGGAATTCGTCCAGGCTGGCCGCCTGTTCGGCGTGCGGCACCGCGTCCATCGCGCGCATCTGGTCGTCCACGGTCTCCAGCCCGCCGGCCGGCTTGCCGGCCTCGGCCGCGCGCGCCATCAGGTGCCGGTCCAGGCCAAGCTCGGACTCGAAGCCCATCGCCTTGGCGATGCCCAGCACCAGGCCCATGCTGACCGCCCACGGCTCGCTGCCCTCCAGCGCCTGCATCGAGCCGCCGCTGGCGGTGACCAGCGTCTGCAAGCGGTCGAAAGTGGGTTTGGGCAGCACGCCTGACAGCGTCTCGCCGCCCTCGTAGGCCATGTAGTCCTGGATCTTCCGCAGCGTTTCCGGCGACGTCATCGCGCCGGGATCGACCTCGAACAGCAGGCTCTCGGCGTCGTCGAAGGCGCGGTCGACCTCGCCCGGCAGCGGGTAGTCGTCGCTGCGCAGCAGGTGGAAGGAGCCGAGCAGGTAGACCGCGTTGTCGGCGTCGGACACCTTCCACAGCAGCGGATGGTGGCCCGGGTCGGCGGCCGTGGCCGCGGGCGCCTGGGCGGCGGCGGGCTGCGCCAGCGCGGCGGCAAGCAGCAGGGCAAGGGCGGGCAATCGAAGCGGCACGGTAGCTCCCGGGTCAGTGCGCGGCGGCGGCAGGCGCGTGGTAGGCGCGTTCGCCCGCCTCCACCGCAAGGTCCAGCCGGTTCGACGGCGGCGGCAGCGGGCAGGTGGCGAACGGGGTGAACGCGCACGGCGGGTTGTAGGCCTGGTTGAAATCGATCACCAGCCGGCCCTTGGCATCCGGCATGGGCGCGTCGATGAAGCGCCCGGCGCCGTAGCTGCCGTGGCCGCTGGTGCGGTCGGCGAACACCAGGAACAGGGTGCCCTCGCCTTCGTCCAGCGCCTCCAGGCGGTACGTCTTGCCGCCGCGCTCGAATTCGACCACGCCGGGGTTGGCGATCTTCTGGGTGTTCCCGATGACGTCCAGCACGTCCATGGTGGTGCCGGCCGGGTGCGGCAGCAGGCGCGCCGGCACCTGCCAGTCGCGGCCGCCGGTCCAGTAGTCCAGCCCGGCGAACTGGCGCCGGCTGGGCGCGTCGGCGTGCTTGACCCGCAGCGCCAGCCGACCGCCGCGGGCGATCACCGTGGCCTGGCCCTTGCCCTGGTCGAAACCGACCACGCTGGGGCCGTCCGGATCCGCGTCGGTCCGCAGCTGCATGCCGCCGCTGGGCTGCCCGTCCACCGTGACCTCGGCGTCGGGCGCGAACCGCACCGCGTCGCCGCGCACCGTGAACACGCCGAGGTGGGCCGGGCCCATCGCCAGGCGGATGCCATTGTCGGTGGCGCTGCCCACCCGGTGCGCGCCCGGGTCCAGCCAGTGCAGGCCGACCAGGCTGGTCCAGCCGTCGGGCCTGGTCAGGGCGATCACGCGCTTGGCGCGCCACAGGTACTGCTCGCGTGCGAACGTCCTGGCGGCGGCATCCGCCGCCGCGCGGGCGGCGTCCGAAGGCGGCGGCGCCGGGCGTTGGCAGGCCGGCAGCGCCAGCAGCAGGGCCAGGCCCAGGCCCGGGAAGATCAGCGTCCGCGCAGGAACCATTTGTCCATCTCCGCCAGCGAGAAGCGCGTCCAGGTGGGACGGCCGTGGTTGCATTGTCCCGAGCGCTCGGTGGTTTCCATCTCGCGCAGCAGGGCGTTCATTTCGTGGATCGTGAGCCGGCGGTTGGCGCGCACCGCGCCGTGGCAGGCCATCGTCGCCAGCAGCCCGTCGCGGGTCTCGGCGATGCGGCGCGTCGTGCCGTGCTCGCGCAGGTCGGTGAGCACGTCGCGCAGCAGCGCCTCCACGTCGCCGTGCGCCAGCAGCGCCGGCACGCTGCGAAGCAGCAGCGACTGCGGGCCGCTGCGTTGCACCTCGAAGCCCAGCCGTGCCAGCGTGTCCGCTTCGCGCTCGGCCACGTCGGCCTCGCGCTCGGACACCGCCAGGCTGGACGGCACCAGCAGCGGCTGGGTGCGCAAGCCGGCGCCGTCGTGCGCGGCCTTCAGCTTTTCGTAGCCGATGCGCTCGTGCGCGGCGTGCATGTCGACCACGATCAGGCCGTCGGCATTCTCGGCGAGGATGTAGATGCCGTGCAGCTGGGCGACGGCGAAGCCCAGCGGCGGCGTGCCGCCGGGCGCGTCGTCGGGCATCGGCATCGCGGGCGTCATCGACAAGGCTGCTGCGTCCCCGCGCGGTGCGTACAGCGCGGCGTAGGCCGCCGGCGCATCGCCCACGCGCAGGCCCATCGCCTGCTGCTGCGGCGCGGCCGGCAGCGGCCAGCGCGACGCATCGGCGGCGCCGGGCATCGGCGGCGTGGGCGTGGCCATGCTGCCGGCGCGGGTGTCCGCCAGCGCGGCGTGCAGCGTGCGATAGACGAAATCGTGGACCAGGCGCGACTCGCGGAAGCGCACCTCGTGCTTGGCCGGGTGCACGTTGACGTCCACGCCGCGCGGGTCGAGTTCGAGGAACAGCACGTAGGCCGGGTGGCGGCCGTGGAACAGGACGTCGCTGTAGGCCTGCCGCACCGCGTGGGCGATGTTGCGGTCGCGCACGCTGCGGCCGTTGACGTAGAGGTACTGCTGGTCGGCGCTGGCGCGGTTGTAGGCCGGCTGCGCGATCCAGCCGTGCAGGCGCATGCCGGCACCGGCGTGGTCCACGCGCAGCGCGTTGCGGGCGAACTCCTCGCCCAGCGCCTCGTGCAGGCGCACGTCGGACAGGAGATGGCCCTCGCCCTTCCAGCGCCGCGACGGCTTGCCGTTGTGGCTGACCCGGATCTCCACGTCCGGCCGCGCCAGCGCCAGCGTGCGCAGCCAGTCCTCGATGTGCGACAGCTCGGTGCGCTCGGCGCGCAGGAACCTGCGCCGCGCCGGCACGTTGAAGAACAGGTCGCGCACTTCCACCGTGGTGCCGGGCGGATGCGCCTGCGGCACCACGTCGCCGTGGCGGCCGCCGTCGATGCGCAGCTCGGCGCCGTGGTCGGCGTCCGGCCGGCGCGAGACCAGCCGGAAGCGGCTGACCGAGGCGACCGACGGCAGCGCCTCGCCGCGGAAGCCCAGCGTGGCCACCGCTTCCAGGTCGTCGACGGAGGCGATCTTGCTGGTGGCGTGGCGGCTCACCGCCAGCGGCAGTTCGGCCGGCGCGATGCCGCCGCCGTCGTCGCGGATGCGGATCAG
>CAMLJA010000083.1 GCA_946480065.1 uncultured Thermomonas sp.
CGGACCGGGAGCCACCGTGAAGCCGAGCCGGCCGAGACCCTTCGCCAGCATGCGCGTCGCGGCACGCACGCGCGAGGCGATCGCCTTCAGGCCCTGGGGCCCGTGGTAGACGGCGTACATGGAGGCCATCACCGCGAGGAGAACCTGCGCGGTGCAGATGTTGGAGGTCGCCTTCTCGCGGCGGATGTGCTGCTCGCGGGTCTGCAGGGTGAGGCGGTAGGCCGGCTGGCCCTCGGCGTCGACCGACACGCCGATCAGGCGGCCGGGCATCGAGCGCTTGAACGCATCCTTGCAGGCCATGAAGGCGGCGTGCGGCCCGCCGAAGCCGAACGGCACGCCGAAGCGCTGGGTGTTGCCGATGACGATGTCCGCGCCCATCTCGCCCGGCGGCTTGAGCAGGGTCAGCGCCAGCAGGTCGGTGGCGACCACGAACAGCGCCTGGTGGGCGTGGACGGTGGCGGCGTCGGCGGTCCAGTCCTCGATCCAGCCGCTGCTGGCCGGGTACTGGACCAGCACGCCGAAGTAGTCGCCGGCCGCCAGCGCGGCGTGGAAGGCGTCGGTGGAGCGGACCACCTCGACCTGGATGCCCAGCGGCTCGGCGCGGGTCTGCAGCAGTTCGATGGTCTGCGGGTGGGTGTCGCCGGCCACCAGGAAGCGGCTGGACTTCGCCTTCGCGGAACGCTTCGCCAGCGTCATCGCCTCGGCCGCGGCGGTGGCCTCGTCCAGCAGCGAGGCGTTGGCGATCTCCATGCCGGTCAGGTCCGCGCACATGGTCTGGAAGTTGATCAGCGCCTCCATCCGGCCCTGCGAGATCTCCGCCTGGTAGGGCGTGTACGCCGTGTACCAGGCCGGGTTCTCCAGGATGTTGCGCAGGACGACGTTCGGCACGTGGGTGCCGTAGTAGCCCTGGCCGATGAAGCTGCGGAAGACCTGGTTCTTGCGCGCGATGGCGCGGATCCGGGCCAGCGCGTCCACTTCGCCCATCGCGCCAGGCAGCGCCAGCGGTTCGGACAGGCGGATGCCGGCGGGCACGATGGCCTCGGTCATGGCCTCGAGCGAGGGTTGGCCGATGGCGGCCAGCATCGCGCCGATCTCGGCGTCGTTGGGGCCGATGTGGCGTTCGACGAAGGCGTCGTGGTGCTCGAGCGAGCGGAGCGAAGGCTGGGGCATGGCGGCATCCGGAGGCGCGGGTTGCGCGTGGAGGGGATGCCCGTCTCTGTCCTTCTGCCTGAGAGTTTGGAAGCGCGCGGGCAGGGGAGGGGAGGCCTGCGCGACTTCGTGCCCCTTCGGCGCCGGTACCGCTTCGTCCGAGGCGGCGCCGATCTCTCCAGAGTGTGGTCACACGGCGGTCTTCGGCCTGAGCGATTCCGGGCGGTTGCGCCTTCGGCAGCGCCACCGGCCAATGGCCCGCGCGCTTCTCCCTCCGTGCGGCGCGATTATAGCGCGGCGCGGCCCGGGCGCCGGCGCATCCACAGGTACACCGGCACGCCCGCCAGCAGCAGCACGGCGCCCCAGGCCAGCGCCTCGGCGCCCGCGCCCGACAGCGCGTACAGGCTGTAGACCAGGGCCAGCGCCGCGACCACGCGGCCGCCGGTGCCGCGGCGCAGCCAGGCCGCGCTGCTGGCCGCGTACGGCAGCAGGATGGCCGAGGTGGAGATCAGCAGGATGAAGGTGAACAGCTCCACCAGCGAGCGGCTGTAGCTGGCGATCACCAGCACCGTGGCCAGCACGCTGCCGGCCAGCACCCCGAACACCGGGGTGCCGCTGCGGTCCAGCCGCGCGAACGCGCGCGGGAACAGGCCGTCGCCGGCCGCCGCCAGCGAGACCTGCGCGCAGACCATGACCCAGCCGTTGATGGCGCCGAAGGTGGACACCGCGGCCAGCGCGGCCACCGCCAGCGCCGCGCCCGGCCCCCAGACCCGGCCGGCGGCCTCGGCCATCGGCGCGCCGGAGGCCTTGAGCACGTCCGCCGGGACCAGCCCGATCACCGCGGTGCAGGCCAGGATGGTGGCCACGCCGGCCAGCAGCGTGCCCAGCAGGGTGGCGCGCGGGATGGTGCGCGCCGGGTCGCGGATGGCGCCGGCCGGCACGGTGGCGACCTCCAGCCCGCACAGCGCCCACATGGTCAGGATCACGGTGGTCCGGGCCACCCCCGGCAGCGGCTCGCCGCTGGGGTTGAACGGCACGTAGCGTGCGGCGTCCACCCACCACAGCGCCACCAGCCCGAACAGCAGCAGCGGCAGCAGCTTCAGCGCGGTCAGCAGCACCTGCAGCCGGCCGGCCTCGCGCAGGCCGGCCACGTTCACCAGCGCGCAGGTCCACAGCGCCGCCAGCGCGCAGGCGGCGGCGCGCACCGGGGTGGCGGTCAGCGCCGGGAAGATCGCGCCCACGCTGCCGGCGAAGGCGACCGCGATCGCCGCCATGCCGGACCAGATCGAGATCCAGTAGCTCCAGGCGATGCCGAAGCCGGCGGCGTCGCCGAAGCCGCGGCGCGCGTAGGCGTAGGGCCCGCCGGTGCACGGCCAGTGCACCGCCAGCCGCGCGAAGGTGGCCGCCAGCAGCAGCGCGCCGGCCAGCGCGATCCCCCAGCCCAGCAGGCTGGCCGCGCCGTAGGGCGCCAGCGCCGCGGGCAGCAGGAACACCCCGCTGCCGATCATGCTGCCGACCACCAGCGCGGTCGCCATCCACAGCCCCAGCGGCGGCTTCGCCGCGGGGCGGCCCTGGTACGACTCGCTCATGCCGGGTGTCCCTGGTCGGGTGGGGGATCCGCGCGGTAGGCCGCGCGCAGCAGTTCGTGGAAGTGGTGGACGCCGCTCTCGCGCAGCGGGTTGAGGTGACCGGGCAGGTAGCTGCCGGAGGCCAGCCCGCGCTGCACGTCCTCGCAGATGCCCAGGTCCTCGCGCTGCACCTCGTCGCTGAAGGCCAGGTCGGCCGCGCGCCGCGCGCCATCGCCGGGATCGGCGTAGTAGCTGTCGAACACTACCCGGCAGCGGTCCACGCCCAGCGGCACCACGCGGTTGGTCTGCAGGCGCCCCGGCAGGATGTTGAGCATGGTGTTGGGCCACAGCCAGTAGTACAGCGCGTCGCCGCTGCCGTACAGGGCGTCGTCGCTCTCGAGCGGGCTCCACTGCAGCGAATGCCAGCGCGCCAGTTCGGTGCGGTAGCTGCGGTAGTCCAGCAGCCGGTTCAGCCCGGGGTGCACGTGCGGGACGTGGTAGCCCTCCAGGTAGTTGTCGACGTAGACCTTCCAGTTGCAGGCGATCTCGTAGCCGACGCGCTGGTGGCCGCCATAGCGTTCCAGCCCGCGCCCGGGGCCCAGGCGCGCGTCGATGCCGGCGACGAAGGCGTCGAAGTCCGGCGCGCCGGCCGCGTCGACGGCGGCGAACACCAGCCCCTGCCAGACCCGCACCGCCAGCTGCGGCAGCGCGACGGCGGCGACGTCGAAGCCGTCCGCGTCCTGCATCTCCGGGGCCGAGCGCAGCCGGCCGTCCAGCGCGTAGGTCCAGCCGTGGTAGCGGCAGCGCAGCGCCTTCGCGCCCAGGCCGTCGCACTGGGCGATGGGCCCGGCGCGGTGGCGGCAGACGTTGTGCATCACCCGCACCTTGCCGTCGGCCCCGCGCACGGCCACCACCGGCAGCCCGGCCAGGTCGGCGACCGCATGGTCGCCGGCGCCCTGCAGCTGCGAGACGTGCGCCACCAGCTGCCAGCCGCGGTCGAACACCGCCCGGCGGTCGCGCGCCGCCATTGCCGGGTCGGCGTAGTACCGCCCCGGCAGCGCGGTGGCGGTGGCGGCGGGCTGCGGGGACAGGGCGTCCACGGCCGTCCGGTCGGCGCCCGGGTCAGCCCGCCTTCGGCTGCGGCGCAGCCGCGCCGGCGTTCCAGCCGCAGGCCTGCCCGGCGTTCTGCTGCTTCAGCCAGTCCTGCAGCGGCGCGAAGTATTCCAGCACCGCGGAGGCGTCCATCTTCTCGCCGCCGGTGAGCTCCTTGAGGGTCTTCTGCCACGGCTGGCTGGCGCCCTTGGAGAGCATGGCCCAGTACTTCTCGCCCGCGGCCTTGTCGCCGTAGAAGCTGCATTCGTACAGCGGGCCGGTGTGGCCGGACGCGTCGCACAGCGCCTTGTAGAACTGGAACTGCAGGATGTCGGCGAGGAAGTAGCGGGTGTAGGGCGTGTTGCCCGGCACGTGGTACTTGGCGCCCGGGTCGAAGAACTCCTCGCCGCGCGGGGTGGCCGGGGCCACGCCCTGGTACTTCGCCTTCAGCGCCCACCAGGCGGTGTTGTACTGGTCCGGCTTGATCGAGCCGTCGAACACGCCCCAGCGCCAGCGGTCGATCATCAGGCCGAACGGCAGGAACGCCACCTTCGCCAGCGCCATCCGCATCTGCGCGTTGACCAGCGCCTCGCGGCTCTGCTGCTGCTCGCCCACCAGGCCCACCGAGTGCAGGTAGGCCGGGGTCATCGCCAGCACGATGGTGTCGCCGATCGCCTCGTGGAAGCCGTCGTGGGCGCCGGCCTGGAAGATTGGCGGCTGCTTGTTGTAGGCCAGGTCGTAGTAGAGGTGGCCGAGCTCGTGGTAGATCGTGGTCAGGTCTTCCTCGGTCGGCGCGATGCACATCTTGGTGCGCACGTCGCCTTCCATGTTCATGTCCCAGGCGCTGGCGTGGCAGACCACCTCGCGGTCCAGCGGCTTGAGGAACTGCGACTTCTCCCAGTAGCTGTCCGGCAGCTTGGGCATGCCCAGCGAGACGTAGAAGTCCTGCGCGCGCCCGGTCATCTTCTTCGCGGTGGCCAGCGCGGCGGCGCGCTCGGCCATGAACGCGCGGCGGGCCTCGGACCCTTCGCCGCCCGGCCTGGCGCGCGCGCTGGCCAGGTCGGCCCGGGCGATGGCCTCCAGCGCGCCGTTGACGTCCAGGCTGCCGGCGCCCGGGTAGGGCTGCAGCAGGTCCCACAAGTTGCTCCAGTCCTGCTGCCACAGGTTGCCCATCAGGTGGGCGGGCAGCATGCCGCCGGCCACCTCGCCCTTGTCCTTGCCGTACTTCGCGTCCAGCCGGCCGCGCGCATAGCAGTGCAGCTGCTCGTACAGCGGCTTGACCTGGTCCCACAGGCGGTCGGTCTCGGCGGCGAGTTCGACCGGGCTCATGTCGTAGCCGGAGCGCCACATCTCGCCGGCATCGGCGAAGCCCATGTCCCTGGCGCCCTCGTTCACCAGTTCGGCGAAGCGCACGTAGTCCTTGCGCATCGGCACGCTGATGGTGTGCCAGCCCCGCCACGCCTCCAGCTGGGCGTCGTAGTCGCGGCTCCGGGCCAGCACGTCGCTGAGTTGGCCGATGTCCCGGCAGGCCTGCGCCTCGCCCTCGCCGGTGCAGTAACTGCCGGCGCCGTACATGCCCTCCATGCGGGTGGCGATGCGGGCCAGCTCCTCCAGCTTCTTCGGGTCGCGGGGCGCCGGCATGGCGGTCATCAGCTTGAGCAGCTTGATCGCGCGCGCGGTCTCCGGCGACAGCTGCTGGCCGTCGTAGCGGTGCGACTGCTCGATCCAGCCGTTGAGCGTGGACAGCCAGCGCTCGTTGGCCTTCGCAGCCAGCAACTCGCTGTCGCTGTTGATGTAGGTGTTGGAGAGCCACTGCGCCGAATTGAGCTCGGCGCTGATGGCGCGCAGCTCGCGGTTGACGCGGGCGACGAACTGGTCGGCGGTCTCGCCGGCCGGCGCCGCGGCCTGGCCGGCGGGGCCGGCGGCGGGCGGCGGGCTGGCCTCGCGGCTGCAGGCGGACAGGCCGAGGCTGCCGGCGACGGCAAGGGCGAGCAGGGCGATGCGTGGCTTCACGGGAACGTACCTTGGCGGCGTGCGGCGGGCGCGGGAACCGCAAGGCTACCGCGTCCAGCGCGCGCCGCAAGCGCGGAGCGCCAGGCGCGCTAGCGCGCGTCCGGCAACAACAGGGCGCGGCGGTCGTCGACCAGCCCCCGCGCCCGCAGCCACGCCCACGCCGCCTCGGCGTCGCGCTCCACGTAGGCGGCGGCCGAGCCCAGCCGGAAGGTGTAGCCCCAGGCGTCCATGTCGGCCAGCACCCGCGCGCGCCCGACGCCGGGCAGGGCGTCGCCCAGCAGCGCCTGCAGCACGCAGACCGCGTCCTCTTCCTCCACCGAGTCGGTGGCGTCGGTGTGCACCGCGGCGCGGCGCCCGGGCGGCAGCACGATCAGGTGGCCGGCCTCGTGCAGCAGCGAATGCACCGGGGTGTCGGCGCGCGCGAACACGGTGGCGCCGACGATGCCGGCCTCGGCGTCGCCCCAGTAGCTGCCCGGGATCGGGTCGCCGTCGGCCACGCGCACCAGCGCCAGCCCGAAACGCGCCAGCAGCGCGGCGGCGGACTCGAAGCCGATGTCGGAAAGGACGAGGACTGGCATGCCGTGGTGGCGCGGGTGCCGGCCGTGGTTGCCGGAACGGCGGTTCGACCCGGTCGCTCCCGTCGCGGCGGGAGCGACCCGGGGGTCAGAGCGCAGGCGCGCCCCGTTCCGGCAGCGACACCGAGATGTCCAGCACGTCGTGCTCGCCATCCTTGACCACGTCCACCTTCACCGCGTCCACGTCGACCGCCACGTATTTGCGGATGACCTCCAGGATCTCGCGGCGCAGCAGCGGCAGGTAGTCGGGCGCGCCGTGCGAGCTGCGCTCCTGCGCGATGATGATCTGCAGCCGGTTCTTGGCGACCGACGCCGTGTTCTTGCGCGGCTTGAGGAAATCGAAGATCGCCATGCTCAACCCCCGAACAACTTGCTGAAGAAGCCCTTCTTCTCCAGTTGGGTGAAGCGCAGCGGCCGCTCCTCGCCCAGCAGGCGGGCCACCGCGTCGTCGTAGGCCTGGCCGGCGATGGACTCGGCGTCCATGATCACCGGCTCGCCCTTGTTGGAGGCATTGAGCACGTCGCCGGACTCCGGGATCACCCCGATCGCCTTCAGGCCCAGCACTTCCTCCACGTCGGCGATCGACAGCATCTCGCCGCTGTCCACCCGCTGCGGGCTGTAGCGGGTCAGCAGCAGGTGCGCGGAGACCTCGCCGTCGCCATGCTCGGCGCGGCGGGTCTTGGAGGCCAGCAGGCCCAGGATGCGGTCGGAGTCGCGCACGCTGGAAACCTCCGGGTTGACCACCACCACCGCCTTGTCGGCGAAGTACATGGCCAGGAAGGCGCCCTTCTCGATGCCGGCCGGGGAGTCGCAGACGATGCAGTCGAAGCCCTCGTCGGCCAGGTCCTTGAGCACCTTCTCCACGCCTTCCTTGGTCAGCGCGTCCTTGTCGCGGGTCTGGCTGGCGGCCAGCACGAACAGGTTGTCGAAGCGCTTGTCCTTGATCAGGGCCTGCTTGAGGCTGGCCTCGCCGTGGACCACGTTGACGAAGTCGTACACCACGCGCCGCTCGCAGCCCATGATCAGGTCGAGGTTGCGCAGGCCGACGTCGAAGTCGATGACGGCGACCTTCTTGCCGCGGCGGGCGAGGCCGGTGGCGATGCTGGCGCTGGTCGTGGTCTTGCCCACGCCGCCCTTGCCCGAGGTGACTACGATGATGTCGGCCAAGTTGGCTTCCTCCGTTGGATGGTTGGCGCGGCGTCAGTCCAGCGCCGCGAGCTTGAGTTGGCCCTGTTCCAGCCAGACCTGCACGGGCTTGCCGCGCAGCTCCTTCGGGATGTCTTCCAGGACCTTGTAGTGGCCGGCCACGGCGACCAGTTCGGCGTGGAATTCGCGGCAGAAGATGCGCGCCTCCTCGTTGCCCTGCGCGCCGGCCAGGGCGCGGCCGCGCAGCGCGCCGTAGATGTGGATGCTGCCGTCGGCGATCACTTCGGCGCCGGCGCCGACCGCCGACAGCACGGTCAGGTCGCGGTTGTCGGCGTAGACCTGCTGCCCGGAGCGCACCGGCGCCTTCTGCACCAGCCCGGGGGAGGCGGCCGCCGGCGCGGCGCGCGGGGCCGGCGCGGGTTCGGCCGGGCGCGCGGCGGGCGGTTCG
>CAMLJA010000084.1 GCA_946480065.1 uncultured Thermomonas sp.
CCTCGGCCAGCGCCTCGCGCACGTCGTCGAGCTTGAACGGCTTGATGATCGCCATCACCATCTTCATCGCAACGCCTCCCTGTCGGTCCCGCGAGCATAGCGCGGGCGGCGCGGGCATACTGCGCGGGCAACGGCGCCTACCGCGGCGTTCCCCGACCCCCCGGCGCGGCTTGCGCCGATCCCCGCCGCGGCCACGGGCGCGCAGGCTGGTGGAAACGCAGGAGACGCCCACATGCACACCGGACCCATGATCGACCTCGCCCAGCTCGACGAACTCGCCCGCCGCCTCAGCAGCCTGGTCCCGCCCGGCCTGCGCGAGGGCCGCGAGGAACTGCAGCAGAACTTCAAGTCGGTGCTGCAGGCGGGCCTGGGCAAGCTGGACCTGGTGACGCGCGAGGAATTCGACGTCCAGCGCGCGGTGCTGGCGCGCACCCGCGACAAGCTGGAGGCGCTGGAGCGCCAGCTGGCCGAACTGGCCGGCACACTGCACGCCGGCGATTCCGGCACCTCCCAGCACTGAGCCCGCCGCCATGGGCCTTGCGATCGTGCACGGGCGTGCGCGGGTGGGCGTGCGCGCGCCGGAAGTCCGGGTGGAGGTGCACCTGGCCGGCGGGCTGCCGTCGATGTCGATCGTCGGGCTGCCCGAGGCCGCGGTGCGCGAGGCCAAGGACCGGGTGCGCGCGGCGATCCAGTGCGCGCAGTTCGAGTTCCCGCAGCGCCGGATCACCGTGAACCTGGCGCCGGCCGACCTGCCCAAGGACGGAGGCCGCTTCGACCTCGCCATCGCCCTGGGGATCCTGGCCGCCAGCGGGCAGCTGCCGGTCGAGGCGCTGGAGGGCTGGGAATTCATCGGCGAGCTGGCGCTGACCGGGGAGATCCGCGCGGTCGACGGCGTGCTGGCCGCCGCACTGGCCGCCGGCGACGCGGGCCGGCGGCTGCTGGTGGCCCCGGCCAACGGCCCCGAGGCGGCGCTGGCCTCGGCGGTGGAGGTGCGTACCGCGCGCACCCTGCTGGAGGTGTGCGGCGCGCTGGAAGCGCGCCGGCAGCTGCCGCTCGCGATCCGGGTCGACTGCGCCGCCGCGCCGCTGCCGGACCTGGCCGACGTGCGCGGCCAGGCGCAGGCGCGGCGCGCGCTGGAGATCGCCGCGGCCGGCGGCCACCACCTGCTGCTGGCCGGCCCGCCCGGCAGCGGCAAGACCCTGCTGGCCTCGCGGCTGTGCGGCATCCTGCCGGAACCCACGGACGCGGAGGCCCTGGAGGCCGCCAGCATCGCCTCCGCCAGCGGCCGCGGCCTGGACCTGGCGCGCTGGCGCCAGCGCCCGTTCCGCGCGCCCCACCACACCGCCAGCGCGGTGGCCCTGGTGGGCGGCGGCGCCGACCCGCGCCCCGGCGAGATTTCGCTGGCGCACCATGGGGTGCTGTTCCTGGACGAGCTGCCGGAATGGAGCCGGCACGCGCTGGAGGTGCTGCGCGAGCCGCTGGAATCGGGCAGCGTCAGCATTTCGCGGGCCGCGCGCCAGTGCGAGTTCCCGGCCCGGTTCCAGCTGGTGGCGGCGATGAATCCCTGCCCCTGCGGCTGGGCCGGCGATCCCTCTGGCCGCTGCCTGTGCAACGACGAGATGATCCGCCGCTACCGCGCGCGCATCTCCGGCCCGCTGCTGGAGCGGATCGACCTGCACGTGGAAGTCCCGCGGCTGCCGCCCAGCGCGTTGCGCCCCGATGGCCCGCCGGGCGAGCCCAGCGCGGCGGTGCGTGCCCGCGTGGTCCGCGCGCGCGCGGTGCAGCAGGCGCGCGGCGGCACCGCCAACGCGCGCCTGGGCCAGGCCGGCACCGACGCCCACTGCCGCCTCGCCGCCCGCGACACCGCCCTGCTCGAGCGCGCCGTGGACAGCCTGCAGCTCTCGGCGCGCTCGCTCCACCGCATCCTGCGGGTCGCCCGCACCATCGCCGACCTCGCGGGCAGCGCGGACATCGACACCCCGCACCTGACCGAAGCGATCGGCTACCGCCGGCTGGAGCGCGGGCGGGACCGCGCCGCGGCGTGAGCCGCTAGCGCGGCCAGACCAGTCCCCGCGGATCGAACTCCGAGGTGGCCATGGTGGCGGCACGCGGCCCGAACCCGCACACCGCAAGCGGACTCTGGCGGCAGGGATCCATCCCGAAGGCCCGCTCGATGTCGACCTCGTTGATGGCCCCGGTCACGAACGGCCCCAGCCCGGCCTCGGTCGCGCACAGCTGCAGGGTCTGCGAGAGGTGGCCGACGTCGAGCACGCACACCCGATAGGCCTTGGCGTGGTTGCGGTACTTCCAGAAATTGCGGTGGAAGCGCGGCGCCAGCACGCACAGGACGGGCGCATCGGCGAACCAGTCCTGTCCGGCCACCGCGATCCGTGCGAAAGCGCGCAGCGCCGATGCGTCCCAGGCAGCACGCACGTCGTCCGGCGACAGCGCGCGGGCGCCCACGTCGCCCGCCGCCGGCGGCGCCACTTGGGGCACCACGGCGTGCAGGGCATGCTCCGATGCCCGGTAGCGATAGAGGCCCGGCGGGATGCCCTCCACCCGCTGCACGATCAGGAAGCATTCGACCGGATGCAACGCCCCGCCCGACGGGCTGGTGCGCTTGATCACGTCGAAGCCAGGCGCGGGATGGCCGATGCCTCGCTTGCCGAAGACCCGGGCCATCAGCCGCGAAAACACCTCCAGCGGGAGGGTGGCCTGCGGGTCGTAATTGCGGCAGGTGGCGCGGGCATCGAGCAACGTGTCGAACGCGTCGCGAGCCATGCGCGGCAACGCCAGGCTCGGCTCGCCCTCGACCGCGGGCGTTTCCACCGGGGGCGGCAAGCCATGCTGGCGCAACAAGCCTTCGTTGCTGTCCAGATCCTGTTCGGCCATGCCCTTGGGACCGTCGACGGCGTCCCAACGGCCGGCCATGTGCGCCACCGCCGCTGGCGAGTGCCACCCGAGGGCACGGAACGCAGCATCGGCGAGCCCGGCTCCATTTCCCGCGGCCTCCTCCAACAGCAGGCCAAGCCCCAGCAGCGCGTCGACCGCCTCGCTGCCATGTCGACGATCCAGCGCGTCCCGTGGGATCCAGTCGACCGGCCCCAACGCGCCCAGCAACGGGACATGCTGCGCGTCGATTTCGACGGCCGAAGCAAGATGCGGGGCGTGTGCAAACCACGCCAACCGGCTGACCACGCCGGCGCCACCCGAAAGCAAATCCTCAAGCTGGAACGTGGCCAGCTCGCGGGGCTCCAGCCACACCACGGCACATCGCCTGACCCGCATCCGCCTCTCCGATTCGCAGGATCCCGATGCTATTGTCCGGTCTCCAATCCACAGGGGATACCCACATGGCAACTGGCGACAAGCTTCCACCCGCGGGCCTGCACCCGCAGCTGGTCACGCGACTGCTGGACAACCTGGAAAGCAATGACGACTTCCGTACGCTGTTCCAGCAGTCTCCCGAGCAGGCCCTGCGGTCGATCGGCTATACCGACCCATGGGAGTGCATGATGCCGGCAGGCGGGGCGACACTGCCCTCGCCAGAACGAATCCGAAGCCAGCGCACGAAGCTTGAATCGGCGATGGTCGGCATCCAACGCATGTTGTGCCCGCTAACCGCCCAAGAGAGCTGAATCCTTCCAGCGCGATGGCGCAAACGCCGCGCGGCACGCTTGACCCAATCCAGATCCGGACTCTCCGACGTGGGAGTCCGGAGATATCGCTGCTCACTGGATCGACTCTTTTCCGGACGCCACCGGCATCAACTCGTTTGCCAGCAGGGTTGCGTTGAGGAACCGCAGCACCTCGGACGTCGTGCTCTCGGTCGCAAGGCGGCCTTGATGGCTTGCCAGCCACCGGCGCTGCTGATTGCCGCTGGAGGCATCGCCCCCGGCTTGCGCGGCCCGAAGGATCGCCCAATGCACTGCCGCCAACGCGGTGTCGCGGCCCGCCATCGGCCGCAGCCGCGCCAATGCCGCCTGCGGTTTGCCTGCCAGGCGCTCCTGTTCGGCCAGCACCACCTGGCGGAGCTGCGCCACGGTGGGGTAGTCGCGCACGATGCTGCTGCCCTCGGTACGGCGAAGTGCATCCGCGACGCCGGCCCGATCGTCCAGGCAGGCCGACAGCAGGCCGGCGTAGAGGCGCACCTCGACGGAGAACGGCGGATACAGGGCATCACCCTTCGCCGCATTCGCTTCCAGTGCCGACGCCAGCTGCGCCAGCGCCTGTCGGCCATCCCCTTGGCCTGCCACGACGGCGAGCGTGGCGACAGCCGCGCGCGCGCGCACGGACTCCAGAGGATCGCCATCGGCGTCGGCTTTCGCCAGCCACGTCTGCGCTGCAGCCGCGGCACGCGCAGGGTCTCGGCGAATGGTCCAGGTCACCACCGCGAACTCACCTCGCCATCCATCGCGTCCGGCGGCGCTACTGCGATAAATCTGGTCCGCCTCCTGGGGCTGCCCGCGAAGCTCCAGCGCGCGCGCGTACATTTCAGCCCAGCCCGAGAATCCCCCGGCGCGGCTGGCGCGAAACTCTGCCAAAGCCGCGTCATATCGTTCCTGCCCAAGGAGATAGGCTCCCAGGCTGTAGCGGGAAAGTGAGACTCGCTCGTACTGGGGCTTGAGCGTCCGCCGAGCCAGCATCTCCGCGGCACGGAAATCGTTGTTCTGGTGCCACTGGTTGGTCGACAGCCTCCCCAGCGTGCGGAAGTCGTCCGGATAGAGCGCCAGGTATTCCTCGGCCTTGCGGAAATAATCCCTTGGACCGTCCTGCTGCATCAGCATCAGCTCGACCATCTGGCGCTCCTGCGGCGACAGCCGCTGGGGCAAGGCCTGCGCCTTGTGCCACTCTTCCCGCGCCGCGGCAAGCTCGCCCAGCGACGCATGCAAGCGCGCCATGTCGGCATGGGCCAGCGCGAACTGCGGATCCAGCTGCAGCGCACGCCGGTACAGCCCCAGCGCCTGCTCGCGATCACCCGTCGTGTTGGCCACGCGACGGGCCACTGCGAAGGCCTTCAGCGCATCCAGGCTGGGCGTGGCCACGTTGGGCAGCGGCACCGAGGTCTTCTGCACGGTCTCCAGCGCCTCGCCCAGCTTCTCGCGGAGCTGGTCGGTGACGTCGTCGATGGAGCCCAGCGCGGATTCGATGCCGTTGCCGTCGGCCATCACCGCGTACACGGTGGTCTGGGTGTGCGGGTCGATCACTTCGGCGCTGACCCGCAGGCGGCCGCCGACCTCCGCCACCGTGGGCAGCAGTACCGCGCGGGCGCCGTCGCGCAGGGCGATCTCCGAGCCCAGGTTGCGGTCCACCCGCTCGCCGGGCTTGCGCTGCATCCGCTCCAGCGTCTGCCGCACCTTGAGGTCGCCCAGCACGTTGACGTAGCGCGACTGCTCCAGGCTGATCCGGAACGCCTGCTCCAGCGCGTCGTCCAGCCGTGGGTCGCCGGTCAGGTTGCGCAGGTCGCCCACCACCACCCAGTCGCGCTCGCTGAAGGCGATCGCCGGCTGCGGGCGGGTGAGGAACCAGCCGCTGAGGGCGATCGCGCACAGCAACAGCGCTTCCGCCGCCAGCGCCACCGGCCGCCGCCACAGCGGCAGGTCGCGCCAGGCCTTGGGCGTGTGCGAGGGCATGCGCAGCGGGGCCAGGCCGGGTTCGCCGACCTCGTACACCTCCTGCGCCTCCGGCACGCCCTTGAAGCGCCAGCGGCCGTAGGGCTTCCAGACCAGCAGCTCGCCGCGCTCGCCCAGCTCGCGGGCGGCGCGGTGCGCCAGCGGCTCGGCGGTGGCCGACAGCAGGATCTGGCCGGGACGCGCCAGCGCCATCAGGCGCCCGGCCAGCGGCTTGGCCAGGCCCTCCACCTCCAGCGACTTGGCGCCCAGCCGCACGGCGTCGACGCTGTTCTCCCACACCAGCACCTCGCCCACGTGCAGGCCCGCGCGGGCCTGCAGCGGCTGCCTGAGCTTGCGCTCGCGCCCGAGGTCGCGCAGCGCGCGCACGTAGTCCAGGGCGAAGCCGAGGCCGTCGATCGGGCGCTCGAACATCAGCAGCAGGCCGTCGCTGCGGTCGATCAGGCGCCCGCGCCAGCGCTGCTGCAGGTCCAGCACCGCGCGGTCGTGGGCGCGGAACAGCTCGGCGGCCGCGGCATCGCCGAGGCGTTCCACCAGCATGGTGGACTCCACCAGGTCCGTCAGCAGCAGGGTCCGGACCTGCGGGACGTCGGCGTGCTGCGAAGCCATCTGGCCGGTCAGTCCTGCCATTCCACGCGGTCGCCGCCCAGCCGCTTGGCGCGGTAGAGCGCGGTGTCGGCGCGGGTGTACCAGCGCTCCCAGTCGTCGGCCTCGCGCAGTTCCTGGCCGTCCAGGATGCAGGCGCCGATGCTGAGGGTGGTCATCTGCGGCGGCTTGTTGTGCATGCGCTGCAGGATCCGCGCGCTGTCGACGATGTACTCCGCCACCCGGCCGGATTCGTCGCGGCCCTGCCCGTGCACCAGCAGGCAGAATTCGTCGCCGCCCAGGCGGCAGGCCACGTCGTCCGGGCCGGCCACCGCGCGCAGCAGGTTGGCCACGCTCTGCAGCACGCGGTCCCCGGCCAGGTGGCCGTGGGCGTCGTTGACGTCCTTGAAGCGGTCGCAGTCGATCAGCACCAGGCTCATGCCCGACAGGCTGCCGTGCCGGCGGCGCTGGTCCAGGTGGGAGACGAAGCCGCGGCGGTTGTGCAGGCCGGTGAGCTCGTCGGTGCGGGTCAGCACCTCGGTCTGGTTCAGCCGGTGGGCGGTGGCGCGCAGGGTGTCCAGCGCGGTCTGCAACTCCTGGTTGCGGCGGCGGAGGCGGGCGATCAGGCCCTGCTCGTTGGACACCACCCGCATGATGGCGCGACGCAGGAAGTGCGAGAGCAGGTGCGGGTCGCACCGGGCCAGCGCATCGAACTCGGCCCGGCCCAGCTCCAGCAGCACGCCGTCCTCGGCCACCACCGCGTCGGCGCTGCGGGCGTGGTCGCCGATCAGCAGCCCCAGCTCGCCGAAGAAGGCGCGCATGCCCAGCCGCTTGCCGACCAGGTCGTCGCCGAAGTCCAGGTCCACCGCGCCGCGCGCGATGACGTACATGCTGGTGCCAAGGTCGCCGCGGTGGAACAGCCGCTGCCCGGCCTCGACCCGCCGCGGGCGTGCCACCTGCGCGAACAGGGCATATTCGTCCGCGGTCAGGACGGAAGACGCACCGGCATCGTCCGCGAACGTGGCGGTATCGATCTGTGCGTTGGCGGCCACGCCTTCTCCCATCCCGCATCCCCAGGCACGACGGAAGCGGGAGGATAGCATCGCATTCATCACCCCATGCGAACGCGGGCCGGTCCCCTGACCGGCCCGCGGCGACGCTGCCGTGCAATATTTACGCGGCGGCGCGCTCGCCGTGGAACTGCTCCTCCTCGGTGCTGCCCTTCAGGGCCACGGTGGAGCTCTGGCCGCCCTGGATCGCCTGGGCGACGGCATCGAAATAGCCGGTGCCGACCTCGCGTTGGTGCTTGACCGCGGTGAAGCCGCGCTCGGCCGCGGCGAACTCGCGCTCCTGCAGCTCGACGAAGGCGCTCATCTGGCGTCGCGCGTAGCCGTGGGCCAGGTCGAACATGCCGTAGTTGAGGCTGTGGAACCCGGCCAGGGTGATGAACTGGAACTTGTAACCGTAGGTCGCCAGTTCCGTCTGGAACCGCGCGATCGTTGCATCATCGAGGTTCTTCTTCCAGTTGAAGCTGGGCGAGCAGTTGTAGGCCAGCAGCTTGCGCGGGTACTTCGCATGGATCGCCTCGGCGAACTTGC
>CAMLJA010000085.1 GCA_946480065.1 uncultured Thermomonas sp.
TCTTGATGCCGTCCACCACCATCTCGCTCAGCGCCACCCGCATGCGCGCGATCGCGGTTTCGCGGTCGCGGCCGTGCACGATGAGCTTGCCGATCATCGAGTCGTAGTTGGCCGGGACGCGATAGCCCTCGTAGATGTGCGAATCGACGCGCACGCCGGGGCCACCGGGGGCGTGGAAATGCTGGATCAGGCCGGGCGAGGGCATGAAGGTGTCGGCGTCCTCGGCGTTGATGCGGCACTCGATCGCGTGGCCCTCGAGCACGATGTCGCTCTGCTTGAGCCTGAGCTTGTGGCCGGCGGCGATCAGCAGCTGCTCGCGCACCAGGTCGATGCCGGTGACCAGCTCGGTCACCGGGTGCTCCACCTGGATGCGGGTGTTCATCTCGATGAAGTAGAAGCGGCCGTCCTCGAACAGGAATTCGAAGGTGCCGGCGCCGCGGTAGCCGATGCGCAGGCAGGCCTCCACGCAGACCTTGCCGATCTGCGCGCGCAGCTCCGGGGTGATGCCGGGCGCCGGCGCTTCCTCCACCACCTTCTGGTGGCGGCGCTGCATCGAGCAGTCGCGCTCGCCCAGGTGGATGGCGTTGCCCTGGCCGTCGGCCAGCACCTGGATCTCCACGTGGCGCGGGTTCTCCAGGAACTTCTCCATGTAGACCATGTCGTTGCCGAACGCGGCCTTGGCCTCCTGCTTGGTGGTGGCGATGGCGTTGGCCAGCGCGGCCTCGGTGTGGACCACGCGCATGCCGCGGCCGCCGCCGCCGCCGGCCGCCTTGACGATCACCGGGTAGCCGATTTCGGCGGCGATCTTCATGTTGGCCGCCACGTCGTCGCCCAGCGGGCCGCCGCTGCCGGGCACGCAGGGCACGCCGGCGGCCTTCATGGCGCGGATCGCCTCGACCTTGTCGCCCATCAGGCGGATGGTGTCGGCCTTCGGGCCGATGAAGACGAAGCCGCTCTGCTCGACGCGCTCGGCGAAGTCGGCGTTCTCCGAGAGGAAGCCGTAGCCGGGGTGGATGGCCTGGGCGTCGGTCACCTCGGCGGCGGCGATGATCGCCGGCATGTTGAGGTAGCTCTCCGCCGACGGCGCCGGGCCGATGCAGACGGATTCGTCGGCCATCGCCACGTGCTTGAGGTTGCGGTCGACGGTGGAGTGCACCGCCACGGTGCGGATGCCCAGCGCGTGGCAGGCGCGCAGGATGCGCAGCGCGATTTCGCCGCGGTTGGCGATGACGACTTTATCCAGCATGAAAGATTCCCGTTCGTCCTGAGCGAAGCGCCGAGCGTGTCGAGGCGCGGGGTCGGAGGATCAGCCGATGACGAACAGCGGCTGGTCGAACTCCACCGGCTGCCCGCTCTCGCACTGGATGGCGAGCACGGTGCCGGAGACGTCGGCCTCGATCGGGTTGAACATCTTCATCGCCTCGATGATGCCCAGGGTCTCGCCGGCCTTGACCGCCTGGCCAACGCTGACGAACGCCGGCTTGTCCGGCGCCGGGCTGGCGTAGAAGGTGCCCACCATCGGCGCGCGCACCACGTGCCCGGCCGGCAGGTCGGCGTGCGGCTTGTGGGCGCCGCCGGTGGCGGCCTCCACCGGGGACTGCATCGGCATCGCCGGGGCGGGCGCGGGCGCGGCCACGTGGTGCATGGCCGGCGGCGGGGCCGGCATGCCGCCCTTGGGCACGCGGGCCAGGCGCACGGACTCCTCGCCTTCCTTGATCTCGATCTCGGCCAGGTTGGATTCTTCCAGCAGGTCGATGAGCTTCTTGATCTTGCGCAGGTCCATACGGTTGTCTCGTGGTTGGCCCGGCGCTGAGGCCGGGCGGGGAAAAAGAGTGTCAGGGGCCGATGCCGTAATCGGTTCGCAGTTCGGCCGCGCGGTGGCTTGCGCGCCGCGCCATGCAGCGGAGGAACTCCACGTTCCGGATGCTGCCGCCGGCATTGAGCTGCCAGATCCCGTCGCAGTCAGTACGGCGCCACCGTGTCCATTGCGCTTGGCTGTCATCAAGCAGGGCAAGGGTGGCGGCGCAGTGCTCGCCGCAGCCGGGGCTGGCCAGGGTCCCGCGCACCGCAGCGTAGACGCCATCAAGCGCGGCGTCGGCGCGCTCGGCCCACGCGCGGGCGCAGTCCTCGTAATCGGAGTCGGTGATGGCCGCGGCCATGCAGGCGGCGTCGGCCGCGTCGCCCTGGGTCTGCGCGGCGGCAGTGGACTGCCGGGCGGGCGCCATCTGCGTGGCCAGCAGGGCGGCGATCAAGGCCAACGCGATCATGGCAAGGCCTCCAGCCGCCGCAGCGCGGCGTCCAGGGCATAGCGGTAGGAGTCCGCGCCGAAGCCGCAGACCACGCCGACCGCCTTGTCGCTGAAATAGCTGTGCTGGCGGAAGGGCTCGCGGGCGTGCGGGTTGGACAGGTGGATCTCGATGAAGGGGATGGCCACCGCCGCCAGCGCGTCGCGCAGGGCGACCGAGGTGTGGGTGAAGGCGGCAGGGTTGATCAGGATGAAGGCGGTGCCGTCCAGGCGGGCGGCCTGCACGCGCTCCACCAGGGCGTGCTCGGCGTTGGACTGGAACGCCTCCAGCGCGTGCCCGGCGGCCTGCGCGCGCGCGGCGAGGTCGGCGTCGATCTCGGCCAGGGTGGCGTGGCCGTACACCTCCGGCTCGCGCGTGCCGAGCAGGTTGAGGTTGGGGCCGTGGAGGACCAGCAGCTGCGCCATCGGGGACATCCGGAACGGGCGCGCAGTGTCGCGCAGGTCGGGGATGGTGTCCAGTTCGACGAACTTCCGCCGAATAGCCGAATTTTAAACGCTTGTTTGAGCGCGGGCTCTAATTTCGGGCTGTGTCGCGCAGCAGCGCGGGGCGGCCGGGCGATGCACGGCGCGATGCGGCGCGGGCTGGGCGGGGCCAATCGGGCCATGGATAGCCCGCGCCCGCGACTCAGTCGTGGATGACTGGACGGAGCTGCGGCCCCGCCCAGCCCGACCCGGGTCGCCTACAAGACGTCAGTCCAGCGCCCAATCCGCGATCCCGGCCGCATCCTCGAACGGCCCGATCCGCGTCTTCAGCACCCGCCCCTCGGCCGAGACCAGCACCGAATACGGCAGCACCCCGGCCGGATTTCCCAGCCGCACCCCGGCGTCGGCCGGGCCGGGGGTATCCACCAGCACCGGGTAGCGGATGCCGTGCGCGCGCAGGAAGTCGCGCACGGCCGCGGCGTCGTCCAGCGCGATCCCGACCACGCGCACGCCGGCCGGGCCCTGTTGTGCGGCGAAGGCCTGCAGGTCCGGCATCTCCTTCAGGCAGGGCGCGCACCAGGTGGCCCACAGGTTGACCAGGGTGGGGCGGCCGGCCCAGGCGGCGGGCAGGGCGACCTTGCGACCGTCGGGGTCGAGAAGGGTCATCGCCGGCACGATGTCGCCACGTTCGGCGACGATGACCCCGGGCGGCGGCGCGGCGGACTTTGCCTTCAGGGCCGCGTCCAGCACCCGCTGGCCGGCGTCGGTCGCGGCCAGGCGCTGGGCGATGCGCGGCTGGAACAGCAGGCTGGCGCCGGCCCCGGCCATCGCCGCCAGCACCGCCACCGCCACGATGGTGCGCGTCGCCGCCATCAGCCGCCGGCCGCGGCGCGCGCCAGCGCGGCCTCCGCCAAGGCGGGGGTCAGGATCACCGGCAGCACCCGGCCCTCGCCGCCGCCGCGCGGATAGACCACGTACAGCGGCACGCCCACCGCCTGGTGCCGCTGCAGGTAGGCGGTAATGGCGGGATCCACGTCGGTGTAGTCGCCGACCATGTAGACCGCGTTGGCGGCCTCCAGCGCGTCGCGGAAGCGCTGGCGCGCGAACACCGCCTTCTCGTTGGCCTTGCAGCTGACGCACCACTCGGCGGTCATGTTCACGAACACCACCCGGCCCTGCCCGCGCAGGTCGGCCAGCGCCTGCTCCGACCATGCCACCGCAGCGATGCCGTCGGCGCGCGCCGGTGTCGCCTGGGCCGGCCTGGGCATGCGGTGCAGGCCGACCAGCGGCCAGGCCACGGCCAGCAGGGCCAGCAGCGCCGCCACCCGCCAGCCGCGGCCGCCGCGCGACCACGCCCACGCCGCGAACGCGACCAGGATCGCCGCCACGCCCCACAGCCAGACGGCATCGGCGCCGCGCAGCGAGGCCAGCACGAACAGCAGCCAGGCCGCGGTGGCGTACAGCGGGAACGCCAGCAATTGCTTGAAGGTCTCCATCCACGCGCCCGGCCGCGGCAGCCAGCGCGCCAGCGCCGGCACGAAACCGATCAGCAGGAACGGCAGCGCCAGCCCCAGGCCCAGCGCCAGGAACACCAGCAGCCCGCCGGCGGTCGGGCCGGTGAAGGCATACGCCAGCGCGGCGCCCATGAAGGGCGCGGTGCAGGGCGTGGCCAGCACCACCGCCAGCACGCCGGTGGCGAAGTCGCCGGCCAGGCCGTCGCGCCGCACCAGCGCGCCGGCGCGATCGCCCAGCGCCACGCTGGCCTGCCACAGCCCGGACAGGCTCAGGCCCAGCGCGAAGATCACCAGCCCCAGCACCGCCACCACCGCCGGCTGCTGCAGCTGGAAGCCCCAGCCCAGCGCCAGCCCGGCCTTGCGCAGCCCCAGCGCCAGCGCGCCCAGCGCCAGGAAGCTCAGCAGCACGCCGGCGGTGTAGGCCAGCGCGTGCCGGCGTGCGCTGGCGCGGTCCGCGCCGCCCTGCGCCAGCGACAGCGCCTTCAGCGACAGCACCGGCAGCACGCAGGGCATCAGGTTGAGGACCAGCCCGCCCAGCAGCGCCAGCAGCAGCGAGGCCAGCAGGCCGCGTCCGGGCCGCTGCGGCGGCGGCTGGCGCGCAGGTTCGGCGGCCGCCGGCGTGCCGTCAACCGGTGGTTCGGCGCCCGCGACCGGGCCGGGGGTGACGACTGCAGCCTGTGCCGACGGCGTGGCGCCCGTGGTCGTGGCCGCGGCCGCGGGTGCGGTGGCGGCCGGTGCCGCGGCCGGCGAGAGGTCGCCCGGCGGCAGCGCTACCGCCAGGCGCCGGGTCATCGGCGGATAGCAGATGCCGTCGGTCTGGCAGCCCTGCAGCCCCAGGACCAGCGTGCCCCTGGCGGCGGCCGTGGTCTGGCGCCGCACCGGCAGCGGGATCTCGACCTGGTCGAAGTACACCGCCACTTCGCCGAAGTGCTCGTCGCGGTGCGCGGTGGCGGGCGGCAGCGCGGACTTCGGCGGCAGCGCGGCGGCCAGGCCGTCGCCGGCCTCCAGCCGCACCGACAGCTTGTCGCGGTAGAGGTAGTAGCCCGGGGCCGGGGTGAGCCGCAGCAGCAGGCGGTTGCCGTCCAGCGCGATCACTTCGCTGGCGAAGGCCTGCTCCGGCGGTAGCGGGGCGCGGTCGGCCGCGCCTGCCGGACCCGCGTCCAGTCCGAACAGCCCGCCGCCGGGCCGCTTGCCCGGAACGAAGCCCCCGCTGCCCGCGGCCTGCGGCAGCGCCACCCGCAGGCTGCGGGTCTGCGGCGGATAGCAGACGCCGGCATCGGCGCAGCCCTGGTACTTCACCGTCAGCGTGGCCGAGGCGGTACCGGCGGCCGGGGTGCCGGCCAGCACGCCCACCAGCCGCGTGCGGTAGGTCTCGACGTCGCCGAAGAATTCGTCGCGGTGGCGGTCGCCGGCGGGCAGCGCCAGGCGCGCGTCGCCGAAGCCTGGGTCGGCCTTGACCGAGGTGCGGTGGCGGTAGAGGTAGTAGCCCGGGGCGATGGTCCAGCGCACCTCGATGCGGTCGGGTGCGGTGGCCTGCGCGGACAGCACGAACACCTCGTCCACCGGCGGCAGCGGCACGTCGACGGCGGCCGCCGGCCAGCCGGACGCAAGCAGCAGCGCGGCCAGCCAGCCGCGCAGGCGGGGAATCAGTCGGGTCATCGGATCAGTCTAGCGGACGGGCCTGGGCGGCCACCCACTCCAGGTACGCAGGCAGGCCTGCGGCGGATTCGACCGCCAGCAGCTCCGGCAGTTCATACGGGTGCAGGGCGGGCAGCCGCGCCTCCAGCGCCGGGTAGGCCTGGCGCGTGGTCTTGATCAGCAGCAGCACCTCGTCCGCCTGCTCCACCCGGCCCTGCCAGCGGTAGATGGACGCCACCCCGGGCAGCAGGTTGACGCAGGCCGCCAGCCGCGCGTCCACCAGGGCGCGGGCCAGGCCCTCGGCGCTGGCCCGGTCCGGGCAGGTGCACAGGCAGATCAGGACGTCCATCCGCCTAGGGTAAGCCCGATCGTCGCCCGCCCCTTGAAACGCCGCCGGCCCGCCCCATCTCTCGGCCATCCCGGTCGCGGGATGTTTGCGTCCCGCGCATTGGCACTCGCCCCCGGCGACTGCTAAAATTCCGGGGTTTTCCCACTCCAATCAACCATTTGCCGAGGTTGTCATGTCCAACATCAAGCCGCTGTACGACCGCGTGGTCATCAAGCGCATGGAAGAAGAGAAGCTGTCCGCGGGTGGCATCGTCATCCCCGACAGCGCCACCGAGAAGCCGATCAAGGGCGAAGTGGTCGCCGTGGGCGCCGGCAAGGTGCTGGACAACGGCCAGGTCCGCGCCCCGCAGGTCAAGGCCGGCGACAAGGTGCTGTTCGGCAAGTACAGCGGCACCGAGGTGAAGCTGGACGGCCAGGAGCTGCTGGTGGTCAAGGAAGACGACATCTTCGCGATCCTCTGATCGCGCGCCGGTTCCCGTCCCATTCCCACTGAATTCTTATCGAGGTAATTCGCAATGGCTGCCAAGGACATTCGTTTCGGCGAGGACGCGCGCTCCAAGATGGTGCGCGGCGTCAACGTGCTCGCCAATGCCGTCAAGGCCACCCTGGGCCCGAAGGGCCGCAACGTCGTGCTGCAGAAGAGCTTCGGCGCGCCGACCATCACCAAGGACGGCGTGTCCGTCGCCAAGGAGATCGAGCTCACCGACGCGTTCGAGAACATGGGCGCGCAGATGGTGAAGGAAGTCGCCTCCCGGACCTCCGACAACGCCGGCGACGGCACCACCACCGCCACCGTGCTGGCGCAGGCGTTCATCCGCGAGGGCATGAAGGCGGTCGCCGCCGGCATGAACCCGATGGACCTCAAGCGCGGCATCGACAAGGCCGTGGTCGCGGCCGTGGCCGAGCTGAAGACCCTCAGCAAGCCCTCGTCCACCAGCAAGGAGATCGCCCAGGTCGGCACCATCTCCGCCAACAGCGACGCCAACATCGGCGAGCTGATCGCGCAGGCGATGGACAAGGTCGGCAAGGAAGGCGTGATCACCGTCGAGGACGGCTCGGGCCTGGAGAACGAGCTGGACGTGGTCGAGGGCATGCAGTTCGACCGCGGCTACCTGTCACCCTACTTCATCAACAACCAGGAAAAGCAGGTTGCCCTGCTGGAAAACCCGTTCGTGTTGTTGCATGACAAGAAGATCAGCAACATCCGTGACCTGCTGCCCACACTGGAGCAAGTTGCCAAGGCGGGTCGTCCACTGCTGATCATCGCTGAAGACATCGAAGGCGAAGCACTGGCCACTCTGGTTGTGAACAACATCCGTGGCATCCTGAAGACCGTGGCTGTGAAGGCACCAGGTTTTGGTGATCGTCGCAAAGCAATGCTGGAAGACATCGCCATTCTGACTGGCGGCCAGGTGATTGCCGAAGAAACCGGCATGACACTGGAACAGGTCACACTGGAGCACCTCGGCCAAGCCAAGCGCGTTGAAGTGGGCAAAGAAAACACAACCCTGATCGACGGCGCAGGCGAAGGCGCCGGCGACATCG
>CAMLJA010000086.1 GCA_946480065.1 uncultured Thermomonas sp.
CGCCCTCGCGCAGGTCGTCGGCCATCGACCCGAACGCCCACAGCGGCAGCAGCAGCCCGGCGATCAGCAGCAGCAGCCGCTGCCAGCGCGCGCGCAGGAAGGCCAGGCCGTAGCGGGCATTGGCCCGGGCCGCCTGCGCGGCTTCGGAAGGCTTACGCGGGAGCTTGTGCCCGGTACCGGCGGTCGACATAGGCATCGATCATGGCCACGAATTCGGCCGCGATGTTCTCACCCCGCAGCGTGACGGCCTTTTCACCGTCCACGAATACCGGCGCGGACGGCGCCTCGCCGGTGCCCGGCAGGCTGATGCCGATGTTGGCGTGGCGCGACTCGCCCGGCCCGTTGACCACGCAGCCCATGACGGCGAGCGTCATGTTCTCGGCGCCGGGATGGCTGATCTTCCACTCCGGCATCTTCGCGCGGACGTGGTTCTGGACCACGCCGGCCAGTTCCTGGAAGAACTCGGAGGTGGTGCGGCCACAGCCCGGGCAGGCGGTCACCATCGGGGTGAACGCGCGCAGGCCCATGGTCTGCAGCAGCTCCTGCGCCACGATCACTTCCTGCGTGCGCGAGGCGCCCGGCTCCGGGGTCAGCGAAATGCGGATGGTGTCGCCAATCCCTTCCTGCAGCAGCACGCCCAGCGCCGCGCTGGAGGCCACGATGCCCTTGCTGCCGATGCCGGCCTCGGTCAGGCCCAGGTGCAGGGCGAAGTCGCTGCGCCGCGCCAGGTCGCGGTACACCGCGATCAGCTCCTGCACGCCGGACACCTTGGCGCTGAGGATGATCTTCTCCGCCGGCAGGCCCAGTTCCACCGCGCGCTGCGCCGATTCCAGCGCGGACAGGATCAGCGCCTCGCGCATCACCCGCCCGGCGTCCCACGGCTCGGCGCGCCGGGCGTTCTCGTCCATCAGCCGCGCCGCCAGGGCCTGGTCCAGCGAGCCCCAGTTGGCGCCGATCCGTACCGGCTTGCCGTGGCGGATGGCGAACTCGATGAGCTGCGCGAACTGGGTGTCCTTCTTCTTGCCGAAGCCGACGTTGCCGGGGTTGATGCGGTACTTCGCCAGCGCTTCCGCGCAGGCCGGTTCGTTCGCCAGCAGCGTGTGGCCGTTGTAGTGGAAGTCGCCGATGATCGGCACGCGGACGCCCATCATCTCCAGCTTCTCGACGATCCGCGGCACCGCCGCGGCCGACTCGGCGTTGTTCACCGTGACCCGCACCATCTCCGAGCCGGCGCGCCACAGCTCCGCCACCTGCTTCACCGTGGACGCCACGTCGGCGGTGTCGGTATTGGTCATCGACTGCACCACCACCGGCGCGTCGCCGCCCACCTTCACCCCGCCGATCGCCACCTGGCGGGTGGCGCGGCGCGGCAGCGGGCCGAAGCGGCCGGGGTCGTGGCAGGGCAAGGTCTCGCTGGCGCGGTCCGTGGTCATGCCGCCATTTTAGCGGCGGAACCGCTGCGGGGCCGCGCCACCGTGACGCGCCGTCCACATGCCCGCGCACCGCCGCGGGTATCCTGCGGCGATGGCCCGCGACCCCGAGACCCTCACCCCCAGCCAGCTGAACACCTTGGCGCGCGACCTGCTGGAGGGCGCGTTCCCGCTGGTGCGGGTGGAGGGCGAGATCGGCAACCTCTCGCGCCCCGGTTCCGGCCACCTCTACTTCACGCTCAAGGACGCGCGCGCGCAGGTGCGCTGCGCGCTGTTCAAGCCCAAGAGCCAGTGGCTGCCGTTCGCCCCGCGCGAGGGCATGCAGGTGCTGGCGCGCGGCCGGCTGACGCTGTACGAGGCGCGCGGCGACTACCAGCTGGTCTGCGACTCGCTGGAGGACGCCGGCGAGGGCGCGCTGCGGCGCGCGTTCGACCAGCTCAAGGCGCGGCTGTCGGCCGAGGGCCTGTTCGACCCCGCGCGCAAGCGGCCGCTGCCGCCGTTCGTGCGCCGGCTCGGGGTGCTCACCTCGCCCACCGGCGCGGTCATCCGCGACATCGCCAGCGTGCTGCGCCGGCGCTTCCCGCTGCTGGAGGTGGAGTTGCTGCCGGTGCCGGTGCAGGGCGCCGGGACGGCCGCGCAGATCCGCGCGATGCTGGAGCGGGCCGACGCCAGCGGCCGCTACGACGTGCTGCTGCTGGCGCGCGGCGGCGGATCGCTGGAGGACCTGTGGGCCTTCAACGAGGAGCCGGTGGTGCGCGCGGTGGCTGCCACCCGCACGCCGGTGGTGTGCGCGGTCGGGCACGAGACCGACGTCTCGCTAGCCGACTTCGCCGCCGACCTGCGCGCGCCCACCCCCTCCGCCGCGGCCGAACTGCTGGTGCCCGATGCCGCCGCGCTGGCGGGCCGGCTGGCCGGCCTGCAGCGGCAGCTGCACGGCCTGCAGGCCAACGCCCTGCGCCAGCGCATGCAGCGCGCGGACCGCGCCTTCCTGCGGCTGCAGGCGCTGCGGCCGCAGGCGCGGCTGGAGGCGCAGGCGCAGCGCGCGCGCCAGGCCCGGTTGGGGCTCGCGAACGCCATGCAGCGCCGGCTGGAGCGCGAGCGCGCCGCCCTGCGCCACGCCGACGCGGTGCTGCGCGCGGCCCACCCGCGCCGGCGGCTGGCGCTGCTGCGCGAGCGCCTGCTGGCGCTGCGCGACCGCCCGCGCGCGCTGCTGGCCCAGCGGCTGCAGGCCGACGCGCTGCACCTGCGCGGGCTGGCGCGATCGCTGCACGCGATCAGCCCGCTGGCCACCGTGGCCCGCGGCTACGCGATCCTGCAGCACGCCGACGGGCGCGTGGTGCGCGGGGTCGGCGATGCCGCCGCCGGCGACGCGCTGCAGGCGCGCCTGCACGACGGCCGCCTGCGCCTGCGGGTGGACGCGGCCGAACGCGAGGACGAACGCGAGGACTGAAGGAGCGACCCCATGCAGCAGCGCTACCCCTACTACATCGGCAGCCGCGCGGTGCACGCCAACCAGGACCTGGAGGTGCTGGACAAGTACGGCGGCGGGGTGGCCGCGCGGGTGGCGTTCGCCGATGCCGCGGCGGTCGAGGCGGCGATCGCCGCCGCCCACGGCGCGCGCGCGGCGATGGCGGCATTCCCGCCCGACGCCCGCCGGGCGGTGCTGGAGCACTGCGTGGCCCGCTTCCAGGCGCGCAGCGAGGAACTGGCGCAGGCGCTCTGCGTGGAGGCCGGTAAGCCGATCAAGGATTCCCGCGGCGAGGTGACCCGGCTGATCGACACCTTCCGCATCGCCGCCGACGAGGCGGTGCGCATCGGCGGCGAGGTGCTGGAGCTGGCGATCTCCCCGCGCACCCGCGGCTACCGCGGGATGACGAAGCGGGTACCGGTGGGCGCCTGCAGCTTCATCACCCCGTTCAACTTCCCGCTCAACCTGGTCGCGCACAAGGTCGCCCCCGCCATCGCGGCCGGCTGCCCGTTCGTGCTCAAGCCGGCGGCGAAGACGCCGCTGGGCGCGCTGATCATCGGCGAGGTGCTGGCGGAGACCGACCTGCCGGCCGGCGCGTTCTCCATCCTGCCCTGCAGCAACGACGACGCCGCGGCGCTGGTGGAGGACCCGCGCATCGCCCTGCTCAGCTTCACCGGCGGCCTGGTGGGCTGGGACCTGAAGGCCCGCGCCGGGCGCAAGAAGGTCACCCTGGAGCTCGGCGGCAACGCCGCCTGCATCGTCGACGCCGATCCCGGCCGGCCGCTGGACGAGGTGGTGGAGCGGCTGGTGTCCGGCGCCTACTACCAGAGCGGCCAGAGCTGCATCAGCGTGCAGCGGATCATCGCCCACCGCGGCATCGTGGACGCGCTGGCGGACCGCCTGGCCGAGGCCGTGCGCGCCCTGCGCAGCGGCGATCCGCGCGACGAATCCACCTTCGTCGGCCCGCTGATCGACGAGGCCGCTGCCAAGCGGGTGGACGGCTGGATCGACGGCGCGCTGGCGGCCGGCGCCACCGCCCTGGTGCGCGGCGAGCGCCGCGGCAACCTGCTGCCGCCGGCGCTGCTGCGCGACGTGCCCCGCGACGCCGACCTCCAGCGCAAGGAGGCGTTCGGCCCGGTCGCCTGCATCGAGGCCTTCGACGATTTCGGCGATGCGCTGGCGCGGGTCAACGACAGCGACTTCGGGCTGCAGGCCGGTGTGTTCACCGCGCGCCTGGACCACGCGCTGCGCGCCTGGGACACGCTGGAGGTGGGCGGCGTGGTGGTCGGCGACATCCCCAGCTTCCGGGTCGACAACATGCCCTACGGCGGGGTCAAGCTGTCCGGCCTGGGGCGCGAGGGCGTGCGCTACGCGATCGAGGACATGACCGAGCCGCGCCTGCTGGTGCTGCGCGACTGACCGCCGCTCACGGCGGCGCCGGCCGCCCGTACAGGAAACCCTGCGCGTAGCTGCAACCCAGCTGCCGCAGGCACAGGGACTGCGCCTCGGTCTCCACGCCCTCGGCGATGGTCTCGATGCCCAGGCTGTCGGCCAGCGCGATGATCGCGCGCACCACCGCCACGCTCTCGGCCCCGCGCGCGTCGCCGCCCAGGTCGGCGACGAAGCTGCGGTCGATCTTCAGCGCCGCGATCGGGAACCGGTGCAGGTAGGACAGCGCCGAGAAGCCGGTGCCGAAGTCGTCCAGCTGCGCGCGCACCCCGTGCTCCCGGAGCAGCCCCAGCGTGCGGCTCATCCGCGGCGCGTCCTCCAGCAGCGCGACCTCGGTGATCTCGATCCGCAGCCGCGAGGGCTCCACGCCCGCCTCGTCCAGCAGGCCCAGCAGGCGCACGGCGAAGTCCGGCGAGTGGAAGTGCCGCGGCGAGACGTTGATCGCCACGTAGCCGGGTAGGCGGGCGGCGGCCATGCCGGCGATCACCCGCGCGTACATCAGCCAGTCCACCTGCTCGATCAGCCCGCTGTCCTCGCCGACGTCGATGAACTCGCCCGGGGCCAGCAGGCCGCGGTGCTCGTCGCGCCAGCGCAGCAGCGCCTCGTGGCCCACCACCGAGGCGTCCTCCAGCCGCACGATCGGCTGGTAGTGCGGCTCGAAGGCGTCGGCGTTGATGGCGCGGCGCAGGTCCGCCTCCAGGTCCAGCGTGCGCATGACCTCCTCACGCATCGCCTCGTCGAACAGCGTGCAGCGGTCGCGGCCGGCGCCCTTGGCGCGGTACATCGCGGCGTCGGCGTCGCGCAGCATCTCCTCGCCGCTGGCGTAGCGCGGGTGCCACATGGCGATGCCGATGCTGGCGGTGGGGAACAGCTCGCGCCCGGCGATCCACACCGGCGCGCCCAGCGCGGCCAGCACCCGCCGCCCCAGGTCCTCGGCCATCGCCGGGCCATCCAGGCCCTCGGCCAGGATCGCGAACTCGTCGCCGCCCAGCCGCGCCACCACGTCGTTGCCGCGCACGGTGCCGACGATCCGGCGCCCGGCCTCCACCAGCAGGCCGTCGCCGACCACGTGGCCGACGCTGTCGTTGATCAGCTTGAACCGGTCCAGGTCCAGGAACAGCACCGCGAAGCAGGCGTCACGCTCGCCCCGGGCGCCGGCGATGGCGCGCGCCAGCCGCTCCAGCAGCTGGGAGCGGTTCGGCAGCCCGGTCAGCGCGTCGTGGGTGGCCTGGTGGGTCAGCTTGCGCTCGGCGCGCACGCGCTCGGCGATCTGGTCCACCAGCTCGGCGTTGGTCTCGGCCAGCTCGCGGGTGCGCTCGCTGACGCGCTGCTCCAGGCTGGCGTGCGCCTGCACCAGCCGGTCCTGCGCCTGCTTGCGGGCCAGGCCGTTGGCGATGTGGTAGGCCACGAAGGTCAGCAGCTCCTGGTCGCGGGTGCTGAAGGTCACGCTGGGGGAATAGCTCTGCACCGCGATCACGCCGACCACGTGGTCGTCGCGCTGCAGCGGCACGCCCAGCCAGCAGTGCGACATGGTGCCGTGGCTGACCACCTTGCCGCCGGCCTCCAGCCGGCCGATGCGCGCGCGGTCGGCCAGCAGCGGCTTGCCGGTGCGCAGCACGTATTCGGTCATGCCCTTGCCGATCCGGCGCGAGCGGCGGGTGGCGTCGCGCTCGTCGACCGAGTACGGGAACTCCAGCATGGTGCCGTCGTCGCTGAGCATGGCGATGTAGAAGTTGCGCGCGTACAGCAGCCCGCCGACCACCTTGTGGATCTCGGCGTAGAAGCGCTCCAGGGTCTCGCTGGCCATCGACAGTTCGGCGATCCGGAACAGCGCGCGCTGCAGCTCCTGGGCGCGCTGGCGCTCCTGCACCTCGGCCTGCAGGTCCAGGTTGGCCTGGCGCAACTCGGCGGTGCGCGCCTCCACCCGCTGCTCCAGCTGCTCGCGCGCGTGCTGGCGGTCCAGCGCGGTCAGGATGTGCTGGGCCACGTAGGCCAGCAGCGCGCGGTCCTCGTCGGTGTACATCGCCGGGCGCTCGTAGCTCTGCACCACGATGCCACCCACCACCGCGCCGTCGCGCAGCATCGGCACGCCCAGCCAGTCGGCGCTGTCCGGGCCGTTGCCCGGGTCCCACGCCACCCCGTTCTGCTCGCGCAGTTCCAGCGACGGGCCGCGCATCGGCTCGCCCCGGCGCAGCAGCGCCAGGGTCAGGCTGGCCTCGGTGCGGTCGATGTCCAGCTCTTCGTCCGGGTCGTTGACGTAGGGGTCGATCTTGTCGACGAAGTAGAGGAAGCGGACCTTCTGGCGCTCGCCGTCGTACAGCGCGATGTAGAAGTTCTCGGCGTACATCAGCTCGCCGACGATCCCGTGGATCCGGCGCAGCAGGTCCTGCATGTCCTGGCTGCCGCCGGCAAGGTCGGCGATGGCGTAGAGCGCCTGCTGCAGGCGCTCGGAGCGGCGCAGGCCGTCGATCCGCTGCTCGGCGTGGGCCAGCAGGCGCAGCAGCTCCTCCCGCCCCAGGCGCTCGCGCCCGCCGGACGCGTCGGCCGCATCCCCGGGCACCCGCAAGGATCTCCCCCCGTTCATGGGGCGAGCATACTGCGGACGGCGCCCCGGCGCCGGCGGACGGCAAAACCCCACTGCGCGCGCCAGGGCGTTCACCGGTGGATGCAGCCCGCCATCCCCGCCGCGCGCCCGACGCCGCCCTTCCCTGCGCCCCCGGCGGGCCGTAGGCTGGCGTTCGTGGACGGCCCGGATCCCAGCGACGAATCCCTGATGCTGGCGTATGCCGCCGGCGAGGCCGCCGCGTTCGACCAGCTGTACGCGCGCCACCGCACCCGCCTCTACCGCTACCTGCTGCGCCACCTGCGCGACAACGCGCTGGCCGACGAATGCTTCCAGGACGTCTGGCAGCGGGTGGTCGCCGCGCGCGCGGGCTGGGCGCCGGACGCCGGCTTCGCCACCTGGCTCTACACCATCGCCCACCACCGGCTGGGGGACCACTGGCGGGCGCTGAAGCACCGCCCCGCGGCGCCGGCCGACGCGGAACTGCGCACCGCGCGCGTTGCCGACCCCGACACGCCCGAGCGGGTAATGTCGGAGTTCGAGCGCCGCCGCCAGCTCCAGCTGGCGCTGGACGCGCTGCCCCCGGAACAACGCGAGGTCCTGCTGTTGCGGCTGGAACAGGAACTGACGCTGGAGGAGATCGGCGCGGTCACCGGCGTGGGCCGGGAGACCGTGAAGTCGCGCCTGCGCTACGCGATGGACAAGCTGCGCGCGGGGTGGGCGCCGTGACCCGCGGGCCGCGCCCGCCGCTGGACGCCGACGAGCGCGCCCTGGCCGCGATGCTGCCGCGCCCGCCCGGCCGCGAGGGCCCCGACGCCGCGCTGGACG
>CAMLJA010000087.1 GCA_946480065.1 uncultured Thermomonas sp.
AGCGGCCGATGTAGGCGCGCGACTGGATCTCGATGCCGTTGATGTTGAGGATGTCCAGGCCGCCGGAGACTTCCTGGAACACGGTGTGGCCGGCTTCCAGCGCGCCGCGGCTCTGGTCGACGTAGGCCAGGTTCACGGTGGGGCCGATCACGATCTCGCCGGAATCCGGCTTCTCCTGCCCGGTGATCATCTTGAACAGGGTGGACTTGCCGGCGCCGTTCGGGCCGATGATGCCGACGATGGCGCCCGGCGGGACGATCATCGACAGGTTGTCGATCAGCAGCCGGTCGCCGAACTTCTTGGAGACGTTCCTGAACTCGATCACCGAGTTGCCCAGGCGCTCGCCCGGCGGGATGAAGATCTCGTTGGTCTCGTTGCGCTTCTGGTAGTCGACCGACTGCAGTTCCTCCAGCCGCGCAAGCCGCGCCTTGCCCTTGGAGCGGCCGCCCTTGGCGTTCTGGCGCGCCCACTCCAGCTCCTTCTGGATCGCCTTCTGGCGCGACTTCTCCTGGTTCTCCTCGCGCTTGAGGCGGTCTTCCTTCTGCACCAGCCAGTCGGTGTAGTTGCCCTTCCACGGGATGCCGCGGCCGCGGTCCAACTCCAGGATCCACTCGGCGGCGTTGTCGAGGAAGTAGCGGTCGTGGGTGACCGCCACCACGGTGCCGGTGTAGCGGGCCAGGAACTGCTCCAGCCACTCGACCGATTCGGCGTCCAGGTGGTTGGTGGGTTCGTCCAGCAGCAGCATGTCGGGCTTCTGCAGCAGCAGGCGGCACAGCGCCACGCGGCGCTTCTCGCCGCCGGAGAGCTTGCCGACAACCGCGTCCCACGGCGGCAGGCGCAGCGCGTCGGCGGCCACTTCCAGCTGGTTCTCCAGGGTGTGCGCGTCGCCGGCGGCGAGAATCGCTTCGAGGCGTTCCTGCTCCTTCGCCAGCGCGTCGAAGTCGGCGCCTTCCTCGGCGTAGGCGGCGTAGACCTCGTCCAGCCGGGCCTGGGCCTGCAGCACCTCGCCCACGCCTTCCTCCACCGCCTGGCGCACGGTGTGCTCCGGGTTGAGCTCCGGCTCCTGCGCCAGGTAGCCGACCTTGATGCCGGGCTGCGGGCGCGCCTCGCCTTCGAAATCCTTGTCCACGCCGGCCATGATCCGCAGCACGGTGGACTTGCCGGCGCCGTTGAGGCCCAGCAGGCCGATCTTGGCGCCGGGGAAGAAGGACAGCGAGATGTCCTTGATGATCTGCCGCTTGGGCGGGACCACCTTGGACACCCGGTTCATGGTGTAGATGTACTGCGAGGACATGGGGGCTCCGGACAGACGGCGGCGGCCTGCGCCGGGCAGGGCCGCGAAAGGGCTCTTGGATGCCGGAATTATAGCGGGAACGGACAGTTGCAGCGCCGGGCCGGGGGCCAAAAGCCGCTAAAATCCGGGTTCCCCACCGCCCGCCCGGAGCCACCGGATGTTCTCCCGAGCCGACACGATCGCCGCCTTCGACCCCGAACTCGCCCGGGCCATCGCCGCCGAGGACCGGCGCCAGGAGGACCACGTCGAGCTGATCGCCTCCGAGAACTACGCCAGCCCGCGGGTGATGGAAGCCCAGGGCAGCCAGCTGACCAACAAGTACGCGGAAGGCTATCCGGGCAAGCGCTACTACGGCGGCTGCGAATACGTGGACATCGCCGAGCAGCTGGCGATCGACCGCTGCAAGCAGCTGTTCGGGGCCGGCTCCACGGAAGGGATGTATGCCAACGTGCAGCCGCACAGCGGCTCGCAGGCCAACCAGGCGGTGTACTTCGCGCTGCTGCAGCCGGGCGACACCATCCTCGGCATGTCGCTGGCGCACGGCGGCCACCTGACCCACGGCGCCAAGGTCAACGCCTCCGGCAAGCTGTTCAACGCGGTGCAGTACGGCGTGGACGATGCCGGCCTGATCGACTACGACGAAGTCGAGCGCCTCGCGCTGGAGCACAAGCCGAAGATGGTCGTGGCGGGCTTCTCCGCCTATTCGCAGGTGGTCGACTGGGCGCGCTTCCGCGCCATCGCCGACAAGGTGGGGGCATACCTGTTCGTGGACATGGCGCACGTCGCCGGCCTGGTGGCCGCCGGCGTCTACCCGAGCCCGCTGCCGCACGCGCACGTGGTGACCTCCACCACCCACAAGACCCTGCGCGGCCCGCGCGGCGGGATCATCGTGGCGAGCAGGGCCGGCATGGGCGCGCACGCGGAGGAGCTGGAGAAGAAGCTGCAGTCGATCGTGTTCCCCGGCATCCAGGGCGGTCCGCTGATGCACGTGATCGCGGCCAAGGCGGTGGCGTTCAAGGAAGCGTTGGAGCCGGCGTTCCGGGACTACCAGCGGCAGGTGGTGAAGAACGCGCAGGCGATGGCGAAGGTCATCGTTTCCCGGGGTTACAAGATCGTCTCCGGCGGCACCGAGAACCACCTGATGCTGGTCGACATGATCGGCAAGGACGTCTCCGGCAAGCAGGCCGAGGAAGCGCTGGGCAAGGCCCACATCACGGTCAACAAGAACTCGGTGCCCAACGACCCGCGCAAGCCCTTCGTGACTTCCGGCCTGCGCATCGGCACGCCGGCGGTCACCACCCGCGGCTACAGGGAGCCCGACTGCGTGGCGCTGGCCGAGTGGATCTGCGACGTGCTGGACAACCCGAACGACGAGGCGGTGATCGCCGGCGTGCGCGCGAACGTGGAACGGCAGTGCGCCCGGTTCCCGGTCTACGGCGGCTGATCCGGTGCACTGCCCCTTCTGCCAGCACGACAACACCCGGGTGATCGACTCGCGCGTGAGCGAGGACGGCGCCACCATCCGCCGGCGCCGCGAGTGCGAGGCCTGCGGCGAACGCTTCTCCACCCTGGAGACGATCGAGATCAAGCTGCCGGCGATCATCAAGTCGGACGGCCGCCGCGAGGCGTTCGACGCGCGCAAGCTGCGCGCCGGCTTCGACCGCGCGCTGCAGAAGCGGCCGGTGTCCGAGGAGCAGATCGAGTCGTCGGTCCGCGCGGTGGTGCATGCGGTGCGGATGGCGGGCGAGCGCGAGCTGGCCTCGCGCCGGGTCGGCGAATTCGTGATGGCCGAGCTGCGCAAGCTGGACCACGTGGGCTACGTCCGCTTCGCCTCGGTCTACCGCAGCTTCGAGGACGTGGCCGACTTCCGCGAGGAGCTGGACCGGCTGGAGCGCGACCTGCCCGGCGAGGGCCAGCTGCCGCTGCTGGAATCGGGCGTCCTGCCGATCGACAAGAACCGCCGCAAATGAGCTTTTCCGCGACCGACCACGCGCTGATGGCGCGCGCGCTGCGGCTGGCCGAGCGCGGCGCCTGGACCACCCGCCCCAACCCGATGGTGGGCTGCGTGCTCGCCCACGGCGGGCAGGTGGTGGGCGAGGGCTGGCACCAGCGCAAGGGCGGGCCGCACGCGGAGGTGTTCGCGCTGCAGGCGGCCGGCGAACGCGCCCGCGGCGCCACCGCCTACGTCACCCTGGAGCCGTGCGCGCACGACGGCAGCACCGGCCCCTGCGCGGACGCGCTGGTCGCGGCCGGCGTGGCGCGGGTGGTGGCGGCCATGCGCGATCCGTTCCCGCGGGTGGACGGCGCCGGCTTCGAGCGCCTGCGCGCGGCGGGCATCGCGGTGGATGCCGGGCTGATGGAAGTCCAGGCGCGCGAGCTCAACCGCGGCTTCCTGTCGCGGGTGGAACGCGGCCGGCCGTGGCTGCGGGTCAAGCTGGCCACCAGCCTGGACGGCCGCAGCGCGATGGCCTCGGGCGAATCGCGCTGGATCAGCGGGGAGGCCGCGCGCGCCGACGTGCAGCGCTGGCGCGCGCGCAGCGGCGCGCTGATGACCGGCGCCGACACCGTGCTGGCGGACGATCCGCAGCTGACCGTGCGGCTGGCCGAACCGGCGGAGGTGGTGCCGCCGCTGCGGGTGGTGCTGGACCCGGGCCTGGCCACCGTGGCCCGTGGCCGGGTGCGCGACGGCGACGCCCCCACGCTGTACCTGCACGCGCCCGAGGCCAAGGTGCCGCGCGACCTGGCGCTGGAGCATCGCGCGGTGCCTGCGCGCCACGGCATGCTGGACCTGGCCGCGGTGCTGGCGGAGTTGGGCGAACGCGGCATCAACGAGGTGCAGCTGGAGGCGGGCGCGACCCTGGCCGGCGCCTTCCTGTCCGCCGGGCTGGTGGACGAACTGCTGCTGTACGTGGCGCCGGTGCTGCTGGGCGAGCGCGCCCGGCCGCTGTTCCACGGGCTGCAGATCGACGCCATGGCCCAGCGCCTGCACCTGCGGCAGGTCGACTGCCGCAGCGTGGGCGACGACCTGCGCGTGCTGCTGCGGCCCGCGCCGGAGGCGGCCTGATGTTCACCGGCCTGGTCGCCGGCGTCGGCACGCTGGCCGCGCGCGAGGCCCGGGGCGGCGACGCGCGGCTGTCCATCGACGCCGGGACGCTGCCGTTCGACGGCGTGCAGCCGGGCGAAAGCATCGCGGTCAACGGCTGCTGTCTGACTGTGGTGGCGTTCGATGCGCGCAGCTTCGCGGTCGATGCCTCCAACGAGACGCTGGCGCTGACGACGCTGGGCCGGCTGGCGATCGGCGCGCCGGTCAACCTGGAGCGCGCCATGCTGCCCACCGACCGCCTCGGCGGCCACCTGGTTAGCGGCCACGTCGATGGCCTAGGCACCGCCGAACGGCGCTGGGACGACGCGCGCGCGGTGCGCTGGCGGATCGCCGCGCCGATGGCGCTGCTGCGCTACGTCGCCCACAAGGGCTCGGTCTGCGTGGACGGCGTCAGCCTGACCGTGAACGCGGTCGACGACGCCGGCTTCGAGGTCGCGCTGATCCCCCACACCGTCGCGAACACCGCCTTCCGCGCCCTGCGCGAGGGCGACGCGGTCAACATCGAAGTCGACCTGCTGGCGCGCTACGTCGAGCGCCTGCTGGCCACCAAGGACACGCCATGAGCTTCGCGAGCATCCCGGAACTGCTGGACGAACTGCGCGCCGGGCGCATGGTGGTGGTGGTCGACGACGAGGACCGCGAGAACGAAGGCGACCTGATCATGGCCGCCGAGCTGGTCAAGCCGTCCGATGTCAACTTCATGGTGACGCACGCGCGCGGGCTGGTCTGCCTGTCGCTGACGCGCGAGCGCTGCGCCCAGCTGGCGCTCAACCCGATGGTGCGCGACAACACCTCGCCCCACCACACCAACTTCACCGTCAGCATCGAGGCGGCCGAGGGCGTCACCACCGGCATCAGCGCCTACGACCGCGCCCACACCGTGCGCACCGCGGTGCGGCCGGACGCCAAGCCGCAAGACCTGTCGCAGCCGGGCCATATCTTCCCGCTGATGGCCCAGCCCGGCGGGGTGCTGACCCGCGCCGGCCACACCGAGGCGGCCAGCGACCTGGCGCTGCTGGCAGGCTTCGAGCCGGCCGGCGTGCTGGTGGAAATCCTCAACCCGGACGGCTCGATGGCGCGCCGCCCGGAGCTGGAGGCCTTCGCCCGCGAGCACGGCCTGAAGATCGGTTCGATCGAGGACCTGATCCGGCACCGGCTGGAGACCGAGCACACCGTCGAGCGCATCGACAGCCGCGAGATCGACACCGACCACGGCCGCTTCCTGCTGCACACCTACCGCGACCGCCTCAACCACGGCCTGCACCATGCGCTGGTGCGCGGCGACGTGGCCGGCGACGCCCCGGTGCTGGTGCGGGTGCAGGCGCAGAATCCGCTGGCCGACGCGCTGCACTGGCGGCGCAGCGACTTCGGCCCGCTGGTGGGCGACGTGCTGGCGATGATCGCGGCGGAAGGGCGCGGCGCGCTGGTGCTGCTGGGCGACGCGCCCGACCCGGGCGCGCTGCTGGCGCGGATCCGCGAGCAGCCCGCGCCGCCGGCGTCGAAGGCCGGCGCGCTGGCGCAGTGGCGGCGCACCGGCGCCGGCTCGCAGATCCTGGCCGACCTGGGCCTGCGCCGGCTGCGCGTGCTGGGCACGCCGCGCCGGCAGGTGGGCCTGGCCGGGTTCGGGCTGGAGATCGTGGACTACGCCAGCCTGCCGGCGCGCTAAACTGCACTGCCCCGCAACGACGCCCCGCCATGCCGCATTACGAAGGCGACCTGCGCGCCCCTCCCGGCGCGCGCTTCGCGATCCTCGCCAGCCGCTGGAACCCGCGCATCGTCGACGCGCTGGTGGCGTCCGCGCGCGAGGCCTTCGTGGCCCACGGCGTGGCCGAGGCCGCGATCGACGTGGTGCGCGTGCCCGGCGCCTGGGAACTGCCGGTGGCCGCGCGCGCGCTGGCGCTGGGCGGCCGCCACGCCGCCATCGTGGCGCTGGGCTGCGTGGTGCGCGGCGACACCCGCCACTACGAGCAGGTGGCCGACGGCGCCTCCGACGGCCTGATGCGGGTGGCGCTGGACACCGGCGTGCCGGTCGCCAACGGCGTGCTGGCGGTGGAACGCTTCGAGGACGCCGCGGCCCGCGCCGGCGGCAGCCACGGCAACAAGGGCGAGGAGGCCGCGCTGGTGGCCATCGAGATGGCCGACCTGCGCCGCAGGCTGCAGGACCACGCGCTTCAGGAGAGCATGCGATGAACCGCCGCCGCCCCGACGGGCTCGACCCCGTGGCCCGCTCGCGCTCGCGCCGCCGCGCCCTGCAGGCCATCTACGCCTGGCAGCTGAGCGGTGCCGGCGAGCGCGACCTGATCGCCCAGTTCGCCCACGAGCAGGCGCACGAGGTGGCGGACCTGGAGTACTTCGAGGACCTGGTGCGCGGCGTGCTGCGGCACGTGGCCGAGCTGGACCAGGCGCTGGCCGGGCACCTGGACCGCAGCGTGGACGAGGTGGACCCGATCGAGCGCGCCGCGCTGCGGATCGCCGCCTACGAGCTGGTGCACCGGCCCGACGTGCCGTACCGGGTGGTGCTGAACGAGGCGATCGACTCGACCAAGCGCTTCGGTTCCGAGCACGGCCACACCTACGTCAACGGCGTGCTGGACAAGGCGGCCGCCAGCCTGCGCAGCGTGGAAGCGCAGGCCGCGCGCCCGCGCTGAGAGCGCCGCGGCCGCCGTGGCCGAATTCGACCTGATCGAGCGCATCCGCGCGCGCGTCGGCAGCCGCGCCGACGTGGCGCTGGGCATCGGCGACGACGCCGCGCTGCTGGCGCCGCCGCCCGGCCTGCAGCTGGCGTTGGCGATGGATACCCTCAACGCCGGCGTGCACTTCCCGGCCGGAACGGCGCCGGCCGATGTCGGCTGGAAGGCGCTGGCGGTCAACCTGTCGGATCTCGCCGCGATGGGCGCCGACCCGGCCTGGTGCACGCTGTCGCTGTCGCTGCCGGACGACGCCCCGGCCTTCATCGACCGCTTCCTCGACGGCTTCCTGGCCCTGGCCGCCGCGCATGCGGTCGCCCTGGTCGGCGGCGACACCACCCGCGGGCCGCTGTCGGTCTGCGTGGCCGCGCACGGCTTCGTGGAACCCGCCGCCGCGCTGCGGCGCGCGGGCGCGGGCCTGGGCGACGACGTCTGGGCCAGCGGGACGCTGGGCGACGCCGCCGGCGCGCTGGCGCAATGGCAGGCCGGCGGCGACCGCGATCCGCGGCTGCGCGCCCGGCTGGACCGCCCGCAGCCGCGGCTGGCGCTGGGCCAGGCGCTGCGCGGCGTGGCCAGCGCCTGCATCGACGTCTCCGCCGGCCAGCTGGCCGACCTCGCCCACCTGTGCGCG
>CAMLJA010000088.1 GCA_946480065.1 uncultured Thermomonas sp.
CGGGCGCATCCCGGTGCTGGCCGGCACCGGCCAGTCGGGCACGGCGAAGACGAACCGCGCCGCCCGCCGCGCGGCGGCGCTGGGCGCCGACGCCGCGCTGGTGGTGACCCCGCCGTACGTGCGCCCCACCCAGGCCGGGCTGCTGGCGCACTACCGCGCGGTCGCGGACGAGGGCGGGCTGCCTGTGGTGCTCTACAACGTGCCCGGCCGCACCGGCTGCGACATGGCCGCGGAAACCACCGCCGAGCTGTCGCTGCACCCCAACATCGCCGGCATCAAGGAAGCGCGCGCCGACGCCGAGCGCATGGACGCCCTGCTGCCGCTGCGGCGCAAGGACTTCGCCGTGCTCAGCGGCGACGACCCTACCGCGGTGCGGGCGATGCTGGCCGGCGCCGACGGCGTGGTCTCGGTGGCCAGCAACGTGGTGCCCGCCGCGTTCGCGCGCCTGTGCGGGCTGGCGCTGGGCGGCGACGCCGCGCAGGCGATGGCGCTCGACATGCGCCTGCATCCGCTCTACCACTTCCTGGGCGTGGAGCCCAACCCGATCCCGGTCAAGGCGCTGCTGGCGCTGTCCGGGATCGGCCACGGCCTGCGCCTGCCGCTGCTGCCGCTATCATCGGCGCACGCCGCCGACGCGGCCTCGCTGCACGACGACGCCATCCGAATCGAACACCAATGCCGCGCCGCGGCCTGACTGGAGAACCCCATGCGCCTGTCCCCCCGCCTGAACCGCGCCGCCGTCGCGCTGGCCGTGCTCGCCGTGGCCGGCGCCAGCGGCTGCGGCATGTTCGGCAAGAAGAGCCAGCTGTACACCGAAAGCGCCGAAAGCCGCCCGCTGGAAGTGCCGCCGGACCTGGACCGCCCGTCCGCGGACCGCGCCATGACCCTGCCGGTGGCGGGCGGCAGCGTGTCCGCTTCCGGCATGGCCGGCGGCGGCACTGCCGGCTCCAGCGCCGCCCCGGTCGGCTTCAGCGCCAGCGGCGACCGCGACGCCGTGTTCGCCCGGGTGGGCGAGGTGCTGGCCGCCACCGACGGCGTGACGATCGCCAGCAAGGCGCAGATCCTGGGCACCTACGACGTCGACTACATGGGCGCGAAGTTCCTGGTGCGGGTCACCAAGGCAGGCGACGGCGCCTACGTGTCCGCGGTGGATCCGCGCGGCCTGCCGCCCACCGGCGAGGCGCCGGTGAAGCTGATCGGCGCGCTGAAGGCGGCGCTGGTCCAGTAACGAGGGATCGGGGCCCCGCGGGGGCCGGGCGTCGCGCCCGGCCTTTCGCCACGCCCACTGCAACCGCGGGGCGACGCCCGACGCGCCGCGCGCCCGCTCAGCGCTCCAGCAGCGGCAGCTTGTCCGGCTTGCCGTCCCACTCGGCCGCGTCCGGCAGCGGATCCTTGCGGGTCGTCAGCACCGGCCACTCCTTCGCCAGCTCGGCGTTGAGGCCCACGAACACTTCCTGGCCGGCGGGTACGTCCTCCTCGGGGAAGATCGCGCCGACCGGGCATTCCGGTTCGCACAGGGTGCAGTCGATGCACTCGTCGGGATCGATCACCAGGAAATTCGGGCCTTCGTGGAAGCAGTCCACCGGGCACACCTCCACGCAGTCGGTGTGCTTGCACTTGATGCAGTTCTCGGTGACGACGAAGGGCATGGGAGATCCGTGGGGCGATGGCGCGATGGGGGCTAGTTTAACGCCGCGGCCCGGACAGGCGCAGCCGGCCGCGCTTTCGCGCGCTGTCGGGAGCCAGGGTCGGGCGCAAATGAAAAGGCCCGCGTCGACGACGCGGGCCTTTTCGGATGGATGGCGCTCCCTACGGGATTCGAACCCGTGTTTTAGCCTTGAGAGGGCCACGTCCTAGGCCTCTAGACGAAGGGAGCAGGGATCGCTGCGTGGCAGCGCCGGCGGACGACCGGCCCGGCGGCGCGACGGGTCGCGTGCCGAGCTTGCTAGTATAGGGGGCTGCATGTGCCGCTGGCAACGTGCCGACACCTTCATCGACAGACGCGGCACGCCCGCAACGCATGACCCAACCCGATACCCCGCACGCCCCCACCGCCCACCTCCCGCGCGTCATCCCGCGCGACGTCCACGGCATCTCGCGCAAGCAGATGAGCCAGAGCGCGCTGCGCGTCCTGTACCGGCTGCGCGAGGGCGGCTTCGGCGCGTTCCTGGTCGGCGGCGCGGTGCGCGACCTGCTGGTCGGCGGCGCGCCCAAGGACTTCGACGTGGCCACCGACGCCACCCCGGAGCAGGTCAAGGCGCTGTTCCGCAACTGCCGCCTGATCGGCCGCCGCTTCCGCCTGGCGCACGTCGTCTACGGCCGCGAGATCATCGAGGTGGCCACCTTCCGCGCCGGCAGCGGCGACGACGGCGACGGCGACCGCCAGGTGCATGCCGACGGCCGGGTGCTGCGCGACAACGTCTACGGCAACATCGAGGAAGACGCGGTGCGCCGCGACTTCACCGCCAACGCGCTCTACTACGCGATCGAGGACTTCTCGGTGCGCGACTACGTGGGCGGCTTCGACGACGTGCAGGCGCGCCTGCTGCGGCTGATCGGGGACCCGGAGGCCCGCTACCGCGAGGATCCGGTGCGGATGCTGCGCGCGGCGCGGCTGGCCGCCAAGCTGGGCTTCACCATCGAGCCGGGCACCGCCGGACCGATCCCGCGGCTGGCCGGCCTGCTGGGCGAGGCGGCGCCGGCGCGGCTGTTCGAGGAGACCCTGAAGCTGTTCCTGTCGGGACACGCGGTGGCCAGCTTCGAGCAGCTGGAGAGCCTGGGGCTGCTGCCCGCGCTGTTCCCGGAAACCGCGCAGGCGCTGGCCGCCAACAAGTCCGGCGCGCTGCGGCGGATGCTGGTGCAGGGGCTGCGCAACACCGACGCCCGCGTGGCCGCCGACGAGCCGGTCTCGCCCGCGTTCCTGTACGCCGTGCTGCTGTGGCCGGCGTACTGCCGGACGCTGGCGCTGCTGCAGTCGCAGGGCATGCATGCCGCCGAGGCCGAGCGCCGCGCCGCCGACCGCGTCACCCTGCACCAGGTGGACCGCACCGCGCTGCCCCGGCGGTTCTCGCTGCCGATGCAGGAGATCTGGCTGCTGCAGCCGCGGTTCTCCCAGCGCCAGCGCAAGCGCGTGTTCCGGCTGCTGGCGCACCCGCGCTTCCGCGCCGCGTTCGATTTCCTCGCGCTGCGGCTGGTGGCCTCGGACGCGCATGCCGACGACGTGGCGTTCTGGCGCGAGGCCCAGCTCCACCCCGCCGAGGCGGCCGCATCCGCGGTCCACGACGGCGAGGGCGGCATGGCCGGCGAGGACGCCGGCGAGGCGGGCGAGGGCGGGGCGCCGCGCAAGCGCCGCCGGCGCCGCCGCAAGCCGTCGGCGCAGGCCCCCGCGTGATCCGCGCCGCGGTCGGGCTGGGCGCCAACCTGGGCGACCCCGCCGCGACCCTGCGCGAGGCGATCGCCGCGCTGGCGGCGCTGCCGGACAGCCGCCTGCTTGCGGCCTCGCGGCTGTACCGCACCCCGGCCTGGGGCCACACCGAGCAGCCCGACTTCGTCAACGCGGTGGCGCTGCTGGAGACGGCGCTGGCGCCGCGCGCGCTGCTGGACGCGCTGCTGGAGATCGAGCGCGCCAGCGGCCGCATCCGCGTCGACGGGGAGCGCTGGGGGCCGCGCGTGCTCGACCTCGACCTGCTCCTGTACGGCGACGCAGAAGTCGACGAGCCCGGCCTGCGGGTCCCGCACCCGCACCTGCACGAACGCGCGTTCGCGCTGCTGCCGCTGCTCGAAGCCTGGCCCGACGCGGTCATTCCCGGCGTCGGCCCGGCACTCGCCTGCGTGGCGGCGATGGATGCCGGGGGCATCGTCGCGTTACCTTAGCGGCCCCCGCGCCGCAGGACCCGCCATGGCCGCCGACCCCGCACCCTGGACCGTGCCGATGCTGGCGCGCGCGCGCGCCGACGGCCGCAGGCTGGTGATGCTGACCTGCTACGACGCCAGCTTCGCCCGCGTGCTGGACGACAACGGCGTGGACCTGATCCTGGTCGGCGACTCGCTGGGGATGGTGGTGCAGGGCCACGACTCCACCCTGCCGGTGCGCGTGGACGACATCGTCTACCACACCGCCGCGGTCGCGCGCGGCGCCCGCCGCGCGCTGAAGATCGCGGACTTCCCGTTCGGGTCCGATGGTTCCGCGCGCGAGGCGCACGCCGCGGCGGTGCGCTTCGTCCAGGCCGGTGCCAGCATGGTCAAGCTGGAAGGCGCCGGCCACAAGCTGGACACCATCCGCTACCTGGTGGACCGCGAGATCCCGGTCTGCGCGCACCTGGGCCTCACCCCGCAGTCGGTGCACCGCTTCGGCGGCTTCAAGGTGCAGGGCCGCGAGGACGCCGCCGCCGCGCGCCTGCGCGAGGACGCGCTGGCGGTGGCCGAGGCCGGCGCCGCGCTGCTGGTGCTGGAGGGCGTGCCGGCCGCGCTGGCCGCGGCGATCACCGCCGCCAGCCCGGTCCCGACCATCGGCATCGGCGCCGGCGCCGGCTGCGACGGCCAGGTGCTGGTGCTGCACGACCTGCTCGGCCTGGACACCGGCCACCGCAAGCCGAAGTTCGTAAAGGATTTCCTGGCCCAGGGCGGCTCGGTGGCAGGCGCGATCCGCGCCTATGCCGACGCCGTGCGCGCCGGCGCCTTCCCGGACGCCGGGCACAGCTACGAATGAGCGCGATCGCCATCCACCGCGAACTGGACGCGCTGCGCGCGCAGGTCGCCGGCTGGAAGCGCGACGGCCTGCGGGTCGGCTTCGTGCCGACCATGGGCAACCTGCACGCCGGCCACCATTCGCTGGTGGCGCTGGCGCGGCGCCACGCCGACCGGGTGGTGGCCAGCGTGTTCGTCAATCCCACCCAGTTCGGCCCCGGCGAGGATTTCGCCCGCTACCCGCGCACGCCGGAACGGGACGCGGCCGGCCTGCAGGCCGCCGGCTGCGACGCGCTGTGGCTGCCGTCGGTGGAGGCGATGTATCCGTTCGGCGAGGCCGGCGCGGTGCGCGTGCACGTGCCCGGCGTCACCGACACCCTGGAAGGCGCACACCGGCCCGGGCACTTCGACGGCGTGGCCACGGTGGTGGCGCGGCTGTTCAACCAGGTGCAGCCGGACGTGGCCGCGTTCGGGCGCAAGGACTACCAGCAGCTGGCGGTGATCCGGCACCTGGTCCGCGACCTGGCCTTCCCGCTGGAGCTGCTGGCCGGCGAGACCCTGCGCGAAGCCGACGGCCTGGCGATGAGTTCGCGCAACCAGTACCTGTCGCCGGCCGAGCGCGCGGCGGCCCCGGCGATCCACCGCACCCTGCGGGCGATGCACGACGCGCTGGCGGCGGGCGCCCCGCGTGAGCGGGTGGAGGCCGACGCGGTGGCCGCGCTGCGCGCCGCCGGCTTCGACCCCGACTACGCGGCGGTGCGGCGGCCCGACCTGGCGCTGCCCGGCGCGGAGCGCGGCGGGCAGCGGGTCGCGCTGGTGGCGGCGCGGCTCGGGCGCACCCGGCTGATCGACAACCTGGAATTCGAACTGCCCGGTTGATCGGGGGCGCCGCGCCGGCATGTTGCGGTGCGGCAAGAGGCCCTATACTGCGCGCTGCCGCGCCGTTCCCCCGGAGTCGATCCATGCAACTGACCCTGCTCAAGGCCAAGATCCACCGCGCCAGCGTCACCCACGCGGAGCTGCATTACGAAGGCTCCTGCGCGATCGACGGCCGCCTGCTCGACATCTCCGGGATCCGCGAGTACGAGCGCATCGAGATCTACAACGTCAACAACGGCGAGCGCTTCGCCACCTACGCCATCCGCGGCGAGGAAGGCAGTGGCGTGATCTCGGTGAACGGCGCCGCCGCGCACAAGGCGCAGGTGGGCGACCTGGTCATCATCTGCGCCTACGGCCACTGCGACGAGGCCGAGGCCGCGCAGTACAAGCCCACCCTGGTGTACGTGGACCGCGAGAACCGCATGACCCACACCAACCGCTCGATGCCGAAGCAGGCGGCCTGACCGCCAGCCGCATGGGCGACGCACTCGCAGCGCTCGCGCCGCACGCGGCCCGGCTGGCCACCGCCGGGCTGACCGAGCTGGTGGCCGACGATCCGCGCCGCGCGCGCGACTTCTCGCTGCGGGTGGGCCCGCTGTACGCCAACTTCGCGCGCCAGCGCTACGACCGGCTGGCGCTGGAGGCGCTGTTCGCGCTGGGCGAGGCGCGCGACCTGGGCGGCGCGATGCGGCGCCTGCTGGACGGCGGGATCGTCAATTCCACCGAGGGCCGCGCCGCGCTGCACACCGCGCTGCGCGGCGACCTGTCGCCGGCGCCGGCCGCGCGCGAGGCCAGGCGCTCGGCGCTGGCCGCGCAGCTGCTGATGCGCGAGCTGGTGGACGCGCTGGGCGCCAGCCCGGTGACCGACATCGTCAGCATCGGCATCGGCGGCTCCGACCTCGGCCCGCGGCTGGTGGTGGACGCGCTGGCCCCGGCGCGGCCGCGCTTCCGCCTGCACTTCCTGTCCAACGTGGACGGCAACGCCGCCCAGCGGGTGCTGGCCGGGCTGGACCCGGCGCGCACCGCCGCGGTGATGATCTCCAAGACCTTCGGCACCCAGGAGACCCTGCTCAACGGCGCCATCGTGCGCGACTGGCTGGGCGACGACGCGCGCCTGTACGCGGTCAGCGGCAACCTGGAGCGGGTGGCCGCGTTCGGCATCGACGCCGCGCGCACGCTGCCGATGTGGGACTGGGTGGGCGGGCGCTATTCGCTGTGGTCGGCGGTGGGCTTCCCGATCGCGCTGGCGCTGGGCATGGACGCCTTCGAGGCCCTGCTGGCGGGTGCCGCGGACATGGACCGCCACGCCCTGCACGCGCCGCTGCGCGAAAACCTGGCGGCCTGGCACGCGCTGACCGCGGTGTGGAACCGCAACGCGCTGCACGCGGCCGCGCAGGCGGTGCTGCCCTACGACGAGCGCCTGCGCCTGCTGCCCAGCTACCTGCAGCAACTGGTGATGGAAAGCCTGGGCAAGTCGGTGGCGCTGGACGGCACCCCCGCGCGCGTGCAGACGGTGCCGGTTTGGTGGGGCGGCGCCGGCACCGATACCCAGCACAGCTTCTTCCAGGCGCTGCACCAGGGCACCCAGGTGGTCCCGGCCGACTTCATCGGCGTGCTGCGCGCCGACCACCCGCACGCGCGCAACCACGCGGCGCTGCTGTCGAACCTGCTGGCGCAGGCCGAGGCGCTGGCCAACGGGCAGCAGGCCGAGGACCCCCACCGCCGCTACCCCGGCGACCGCCCCAGCACCCTGCTGATGCTGGACGCGCTGGACGCGCACGCGCTGGGCCTGCTGATCGCGCTGTACGAGCACAGCGTCTACCTGCAGTCGGTGGTCTGGGACATCAACGCGTTCGACCAGTTCGGGGTCGAGCTGGGCAAGCAGGTCGCCGGGCGCCTGCTGCCGGCGGTGCAGGGGCAGGCCGAGGCCGATGACGCGGTCACGCGGGAACTGCTGCGGGAATTCGGCACGCGGGCCTAGCCAGAAGGCCCGGCGGGCCCGGGGCGCCCCGGGACCATCGGCGGCACGGACGCCGCCGAT